>NZ_JAIQXU010000021.1 GCF_020166395.1 Deinococcus betulae
TCAATCGCATTTTTTGGACTGGACGTCAACCCCTATTCCCGGTGACTTGAATCAGCATGGCCCTCTGACTGCCTGCACGGCTGGCTCTCCACTTGTGCGCGTCCTCAATTCAGCATTAGGGCAGTCAAACGAATTGAAATGAGAAGGGAGTTGGCGCTGCGTCCGGGAACCTTGACTCAGCTTCCCTCCGCTTTATTACCGGCTTTCCACAAGTTTCTGAAAAGCTGCCACTCTCCTCAGTATTTTTGTAGCAGGCTGAAATCCACTACGTTTCATAAGTTTTAAGATTGAATGGCCGTTGAAAAGTCCACATTATTTGATGCGTTTTTGTACCTCTCCTTAAGAGTTGATGACCTTGAAATTTACTTCATGTGAAGGTCAAGTCCGAATCCTGTGAGAACTGAATTCTATACTTCCTGACGAACCACGATTTTTTACAATCCGTGCGGCGTTGCAGTTGGCCCTCTCCTTTTCCTATTCATCCTCCGGAGGCTCACTCGTATGCGTATTCCAGCTCTCCTTTTGTTGACCACCCTGCTGCTGGCCGGGTGTACCCAGAGCACCAGCGACCCTCCCTCGCCGATCGGCACTGCGCCCACTACACCAGGGCCGACGACGCCCAGCGCGCCCTCCCGAACCGTGGTGGGCGCTCCGGTGGCCATTACGTTCAGCGGTCTGGGCGGTGCCCGGCCCACTGCTTCCGCCCAGACCCTCATAGGTCAGGCCCTGACCAGTCCCAGTGGCGTCACCGTCAGCTCAACGCCTACCGTACGCAGCAGCACGGACATCATCCCGCCTGGGCAACCCCGCACGGCGGGATTTCGCTATCTCCACGTCACCTTCCCCGTCAGCGTGACCGACTCGCCGGTCACAAATCTGACATTTCTTGGCGCCGCTCTGACCGGCAACCCGGGAGCGAGCGCCGTCCTCACTCTGGACAAATACCCCGGTGGCAATGCTGCGCCGTATACCTCGTCTGAACTGGCCGCGCTTGCCGCCGCCATTGATCCGACAAGCCCCGTGACCCAGGATGTCTTCGCGCAGACCCCTGCCTTGGTGGCCGGCGAAGAAGATGCCTTGCAGCTTTACAACGAATCCGATGTCAGTGGCCTGACGCTTCCGGGTGGGCAGACCGGGAGCATCTTGCCGTACGGCTTCGTGAGCCACGCCGGGACCAGTCGCACCATTCCGGTCGGCACAGACACTGGGACGGTCACGCTGGCCATCAAGGTGCCACTTCAGGCCCAGGCAAAAGATGATCCTTATACTGTGACGCTCACGTTCGTCCCGGTGCAAGACAGCGTCACGAGCATCACAGAATCTCCAGAGGCCCAACTGCCGAGCAATCAGGCCGCTTTCCAGGCAGCCGTGGACCGACTGGGCACACCCGTGATCAAGACGCTGCCGGGGTCAACGCGTGCGGGTGGCGCCCTCTTTTGCAGTGTTCGCACGGCAGGGGCCGTGGGTGCCCCAACAGGCACACTGGCCGGGGGTATTGCCCCGGTTGATCTGGCCATCGGCGCCACCGTGCGGATCCCCGCGAACGCCACCACCTGCCTGAATGGGGGTGGCAGTGGGGCTGACTACGTCATTTTTCCTTTCAACACGTCCACCACGGCCAGTCGACCTCTGACCGTCACCACCACCAACACTGTGGCCCCTGTTGGGAGCCAATCAATAGGCGTCCCAACTCTAAGTGACCAGGCATCCGAGTTGACTCCTCTGTCAACAGAGCCGCAAGTGCTGGCGACCACTCTTTCAAGTGCGACTACGCTGTCTCAGGCAAGTTCGGTCCAGCCACAGGTGTTGCCCCCAGGTACACCGACTGTAGGCGATCAGGTGGTCATCAATGCCGCGTCTGGCTGTAACGCAGCGCCTGATTTGCGCACTGGGACAGTACGGGTCGTCGGGCCCAACGTGGTGCTGATATCTGACAATGCCAACCCGGCAGGTGGACCTCAGGTCATTGGTAGTCCAGGCACTCCTGGCTATCAAGATGTGGTTAACAGCTTTACTAATCAAATCTGGCCAGCCGTTACGGGGAGCTTTGGCCTTCCAGAAGACGCGGACAATAACAACCGAATCGTGCTGTTCTTTACCTCAGCCGTGAATGCCCGATTTGCCCAAGGGACTCTCCCCGGCCCCAACACCGGTTTGCAAGGCTTCTCTGATGCACGTGACGAGTTTCCGATCACCACTTGTACCAGCAGCAATGTGGGGGAAATCATCTATCTGCTGGCTGCTGACCTCACGGGAAGCATTAATAACAACACTGTTAATGTTGCAAACACCATCCAGTACGGGACTCAGGTCACCGCGCGTGAACTCGGCCGCATTATCAATAACTCGCGTCGTGTGCGGACGACAGGCGCACCGCTTGAGGAAGCCTGGCTCGACCAAGGTCTGGCAGATATTGCGGCTGAATTGTCTTTCTACCGGGCCAGTGGGGTAACCCCAGGTGGAGCAGATGCTTCTAAGCCTGGTCTCACACCACGATTGAATATCGCTCTGACCGATGTCAACGGAGTGGCCGCAGGAACAGCCGCCAGTGTTCGTACTGCCGCATTCAATACCTTTGCCAATATTGACTTCACTCTCTATAGGCCCTTTTTGACAAATCCTAATCAAACAGGACCTTACTGGACGACAAACACATTGGCCGCCCGAGGCGCCACCTGGAACTTCCTGCGCTATGCCGCCGACCGGTACGTCACCACGACGGGGAATACTGAAGCCAACTTCTGGACCGCCCTGATCAACTCCAACACCACCGGCTTGGCAAACCTCCAGAATGTCATCGGCACAAACCCCATCACATGGATGAATGACTGGGCTGTGGCGACTTACGCGGATGATGCTGTGGCCGGCATTGCCCCAATTTTCAACTCGCCCAGTTGGAATTACCGATCACTACTCATTGCGCTCGGCGGGTTCCCGCCTAACGCTGGGGCAAACCGTAGCGCTCGAACGCTGGTCAGTGGCACCCCCTACACGCGAACCTACGAGAAGACTTCAACGAATTACCTTCTGGCCCGCGTCGGCGCCAATCAGCAGGGCGGCATCACGGTAAGCTCCCCCAACCCCAGTGACTTTACTGTCACTGTCCTGCGCACCCAATAGGAGTGGATATGAAGCGACTGTTTCCTCTCCTACTGGGCACGTTACTCCTCGGTGCCTGCAGCCAATCCCCCACACCAACCTCAACACCCACAGTCGACCTCACGCCCGTTGGTCAGCCCTTTACTTTGACCTTCACGGGGCTCGGCACGCCGGATTTCGCGGTAAAACTTGACGCTACCCTCGCTAAACAGGCACTCACTGACCAGCAAGGCAACGTCGTTCCTGTTCGGGTGCTCAGCCGGGGCAGCGTCGACATCATTCCTTCTGGTCAGGCCCGCACCGCCGGCTTTCGGTATGTCTATTCCGTCGTCAGCGTCACCAGCAATGTGGCGCTGAACAACGTGAGTTTCATGGGTGTGCGCACGGCCGGAAGTCTCCCGAGCGGCACCAACGACACGGCCATCAGTGCGTTGATTCGCGCGCCTGGTGCCCCAACCTATACCCAGGCCGAAGCGGACACCTTGGCCCTCAATACCCAGCCGGCTCAGGCCAGCACGGTCAATCCTACGACCGGCGATCTTCAGGTGCTGCCTAATACCGATGACACCGTGCAGTACCTCCCAGAAGCAGACCTGTTCATACCGCCTGGGATGTTGGGACTGCTGCCCTACGGCTTTACGGTCCTGAACAGCAGCACCCAGGGACGGACGCTCGCCACTGGGACCGAAGCCAACCGCATGGTCATCGGGATGAAGGTTCCGCTGCAGGCCAGCACACAGGACGACCCCTATGCGTTCAGTTTCACGGCCATTCCTGTCAGTGACAGCGAGACTCGCGTGACGCAAAGCCGGGAAGGAATTCTGAGCAACAACGATGCCGGTGTGCAGGCGCGGGCGACCGCCATTGGCGGCACCATCACGGTCCTCAGCGGCAGCACCTTATCGGGTGACCTGGTGCTGCCCAGTGTCCGCACGGCTGGTGCCGCTGGCGCGGCTACCCGTACCATCGTCGCCCCTGGTCCTTGACCTCACGCGGGTTTCATCCATGCTCTTCGTCCTCTTCTGGCCTATCAGTGGTGTTTCAAAGGAGTCTCCATGAAGCGACTATCCATCCTGACCTTGACTGCCCTGCTGAGTTGCTCTGTGGGCTTCGCCCAGACGTCCACCCGAGTGGTGGTTCCGACTCCGAGTGGCTTGACGCTGACCGCCGCTGACAACGGCAAGGTGCTGATTGTCGAGAATGGCCAACTGGTTCTGGTCGACCTGGACGAATTGCCTCAACTCCGGGGCCGCGACGGTGAACGTGGCCCTGCTGGCCCAGCAGGGCCAAAAGGCGACAAGGGAGATCAAGGGGAACAGGGCTTGGGGGGTCTCCCGGGCACTCCCGGTGTCGGCACACCTGGACCGGCTGGTCCGGCCGGCCCACAGGGCGCCACCGGCGCGGCTGGCCCACAAGGCGCAGCGGGCCCAGCCGGGCCGAAAGGTGACCGGGGCGACGTCGGTCCAGCGGGCGCAACAGGCGCTGGCGTTGCGGGTCCAGCTGGGCCCCAAGGGCCTGCAGGCGCCACTGGGGCCACCGGGGCGACTGGCGCGGCGGGCGCCACGGGGGCAGGTGCGCCTGGCCCAGTTGGTCCACAAGGTCCCGCAGGGGCGACCGGGGCAACAGGAGCGACGGGTGCTGGCGCGACAGGTGCCACGGGGGCTCAGGGGCCAGTCGGGCCGACCGGAAGCGTCGGGCCACAGGGCAATGCGGGCCCGATTGGGCCTCAGGGTCCAACTGGGGCGGCTGGCGCAACTGGCAGCGTCGGCGCTACGGGGGCAACAGGCCCGATAGGTCAGACGGGTGCACAGGGTATTCCTGGGCCTGTGGGCCCACAGGGTCCAGTTGGGCCGGTGGGCGACACTGGTCCACAGGGGCTTCAAGGGGTTCCAGGGCCAGTTGGCCCACAAGGCCCGGTGGGTCCAAGTGGCGCGACGGGCGCCCAGGGGATTGAAGGGCCACAAGGTCCAGTCGGCCCGACAGGCGCGACGGGGGACACCGGTGCAACGGGCGCCACTGGCGCACAGGGAACTGAAGGCCTGCAAGGTCCAGTTGGACCCACAGGGGCGACGGGCGCCACAGGTGAGACCGGGGCAACCGGGGCTGACGGGGCTCAGGGCCTCCAGGGCGAGGCGGGTCCAGTTGGACCTACGGGCGCGACGGGGGACACCGGGGCAACGGGCGCCACAGGAGCTGCGGGCGAGATTGGTGCGCCAGGGGCGACGGGTGCCACAGGCGCAACAGGTGACACTGGTCCAGTTGGACCCACAGGGGCGACGGGCGCCACAGGTGAGACCGGGGCGACAGGTGCTGACGGGGCTCAGGGCCTCCAGGGCGAGGCGGGTCCGGTTGGACCTACGGGCGCGACGGGGGACACCGGGGCAACGGGCGCCACAGGAGCTGCGGGCGAGATCGGTGCGCCAGGGGCGACGGGTGCCACAGGCGCAACAGGTGACACTGGTCCAGTTGGACCTACAGGGGCGACGGGAGCCACGGGTGAGACCGGGGCGACGGGTGCCACTGGTGTTGCTGGTGAAACTGGTGCTTCGGGTGCCACGGGCGCAACCGGTGAACCTGGTCCAGTGGGACCGACAGGCGCGGCTGGGCCTCAAGGGAATGATGGACTGCAGGGGCCAGCAGGGGCAACCGGTGCTGATGGAGCCCAGGGCCCCGCAGGCGCACCCGGACCACAAGGGCCAGCAGGCGCAACGGGCGCAGAGGGGCCGCAAGGGCCAGTGGGGCCCACGGGTCCTGCGGGACCGAGCGTCGTGCCTCTAGGACGCATCGTGACGGGTGACGGTGAGGCGTAAACAGAGCTGACAGCATCACGCGGGAGAGGCCAGTTGGCCTCTCCCGCTTTCTTCTGAACAAGAGCTAAGAGAGAAACACAAAGCAACCCGAAGGCCACCTTCATGGCAAAGATTTCCCTGGCCAGCAGGCAAGCGTCTAGCGCAGCGGATGCTCGGGCGACCAGGGTAACAGGGTTGACCAATTGCTCGTCAAACCAGTGGGAAAAGTAGGTAATCACGTCCCAGCAGGAGGCCGCGTAGACCACATTGTGCATGGCTGACGTGTGATGGACTTGGCGCTCCCGGCGCGGTCACGAGGTCCATCCGTCCTGGGTTTCAGCGGAGCGTCAGGGGCACCGGACGCTCAGGGCAGTGTTGGCGCCACTGGGAGCACCGGCCCGACTGGCCCTGGGGGCGCAGACAGCACAGGCGGCGGCGCGGGTGGGGCGGGCATCATCGTCATCTACATCGCCAGCACCACCGTCAGCGCATTCACCCCTCTGCCGAATCAGGTGACCCAGACGCAAACGACTGTGACACTGGACGTGAGCGGTGGGAATGGGGGAGTGGAGCGGGCACCGGAACAGCCGGAGAAGTGGGCAAGGCCGGACGGATCGTGCTGCACGAAGTGGCGGCCTGAACCAACCTCACCCACAGACAACTGGCGCCAAACACTGGCCCTCGCTCGCGCTTTGGCGTGGCGGGGGCGCTTTTGTTGGCCCCCTAGTTCGTGAAAATGACCGGGCGTTTGGCCCACCGCTATCCTGTCAAGGATGACTCAAGATTCAGAGAACACCGCCCCGGCTCACCCGACTTATGTCGCGCCCCAGGTCCTGCCCCTCGGCGCCTGGGACGCTGTGACCCTCGCCCAAAGCGTGCCTATCGGCCCCGGCAGCCTGAATCTGCCTAATCCTTTTCAAAGCACTGGAGAGACCTGGTAATGCGCCGCCTCGGCCTCACCGTCCTCACCGTCTCCGTCCTCCTCTCGGCCTGTACGCCACCCCAACTGCCCAGCGTCAACCCAGACCAACCCATCACCACCGCTCCAACCGCTCCACGGTCGCTGGGTCTGATGGAAGTCAGCTTCACCGGCGTTGGCACAGACCTGTACGCCTCGAGCGTTCGCAGCCTGGATGGGGAGCTGACGGGGCAGGCCCTGACCTCAGTGGCACAGGGCCTACAGCTGAAATTTGGGACTAAGGGCAGCTTCGATGTCGGCACAGCGGGCAACGGCACGCGGTACCTCTACGCGACCTATGAGGTGCGCAACGCAGGCGTCAATGGCGTGGCCTCAACCACCGCCCGGAGCAACCTGACGTTCGTGGCGGTGGATGCCAGCAGCCCCGAAACGATCAGCGGGACGGCGGTGCGCAATTTCAAGAAGTTCGACGGCTCGAATGCGGACGCGGCGCTGGCGGCGCGGGTCATTCCAACGGTCGGGCTGACCCAGGGCAATGGCACGCTGACGGTGAACGCCTCGCAGGCGGATTTCCAGGCGCTAACGACAGCGGAAGCGAGCAGTATCGGCTTGCCGACGGGTGTGCGGGACGTGTTCCAGTATGGATTTGTGGTGCGGAACAAGAGTGGGACCAGCCGGACGCTGCCAGCCAATCCAGGGGCGAACCAGTACGACGGGCAGGTGACGTTCGCCGTGAAACTGCCATTGCAAGCGAACGCTCAGAATGATCCGTATAGCTTCTCGCTGGTGTTTGAAGTCGTAGAGGATTCCGCGAACCGGGTGACGCGGGTGCCGGAGGAAACGGTGGCTCAGGCGCAGAGCCGCGGCGCCACTCTCGGGGCCAGTCAGGTGAATGCCAACACAGTGTGCCGTGTACGGGTGGCTGGGCCAGCGAATGGTCCAGTCTCGACGCTCTACGGTCTCGGCGTCAATTCGAGCACTCCTGGCAGCTTGGATACGTGCTTTGGCACAGGTGGCCGGGTGACGACAGATATTGCTGCCGGGAACAATTCTGCCTTGGCTGCGTTGATTCAGGCAGACGGCAAAATCGTTGCCGCTGGTCAAAGTGTGCAGGCCACAACTGGAACAGATTTGGCGCTGATCCGCTATCTGCCTGACGGCTCATTGGATGGATCGTTTAACAACAGTGGAAGTGTCACGACGGCTGTGGGCGGTGGGACCAGTGGTGACTTTATTCAGGACATCGTGCAGCAGCCTGACGGCAAGCTGGTCGTGACTGGTTCATCGACCAATGTCACAGGCACGACGGATACCGATATTCTGGTGGCCCGCTACAACGTGGACGGAACGCTGGATACCTCGTTCAACTCGGTCGGGACCGTCTTAACCCCAGCCCAGCCTGGTCTGTACAAGGATTTTGCTTTTGCAGTAGACCTTCAGACAGATGGCAAAATCGTTGTTGCTGGGTATACGTCAAACGCATCAGCGGCAGCGCAGGACATTGTTGTGGCCCGCTATACCCCTGCAGGCGCATTAGACTCGACCTTCGGTGCAGGCGGGATTGTGATTACCCCGATTAGCGCAGGCACGGCCAATGACCGGGCCAGAGATCTGGTGATTCAGCCCGACGGCAAGATCGTCATTCTAGGCACCGCTGCGACGGGCGGGGGCACGGGAGATGACACGGTCCTCGTGCGCTACAACACGAATGGCACCTTGGATACCAGCTTCGGAAGTGGGACAGGGAAAGTCGTGACGGCGGTTGGGCCGAATGTGGGGAGCGCCAGCGCGGACGTGGCCAATGCCTTTGTGCGCTTGCCAGATGGCAGTTTCGTTGTGGCGGGCAGCAGCAACTATTTCGATAGTGCGAACACGACAGGGATTGATGTTGCGCTGACCAAGTTCCAGCCAAATGGCGCCGTGGATACGACGTTTGGCACGAATGGCCGTGTCTTTACATCAGTGGGTGCCGGGAACGGAACCGATGTCGCCAATGGCATTGAGGTTCAGCCAGATGGAAAATTGGTCATTGGCGGCACGTCAGTGACAGGTGGAAGCAGTGGTCAGGACTTCTTAGTCGCGCGTTACAACGCCAATGGTTCACTGGATACGAGTTTTGGAACAGCAGGGAAGGTGCTCATTGGATTTGGAGCAAGCAGCGCCACAGATATTGGCCGCGCCGTGCAACTACAGGGCAATGGCCACATTGTGGTGACGGGATCAACCTTTCTAAGCGGGACCCCGACGGGTACGGATGTCGCGTTGGTGCGCGTCACGCCCTGAGAAGACGAACGAAAAGACGCTAAATCTGCGGCCCTCGTCTCCTGATTGTTGGTGACGAGGGCTGTCTTGAGCTTGACCAGCGCTCCTAGTGACCCGCAGACCTCCTACGAGCGCACGCTGTACCACGCAGCGACGATGACGCGGGAGGGCGGCACCTGACATAGAGCCAGGCGCACGGAGACGTGCCGGATGGGCACGGCGCAGGCGGCTAGAACGACCTGCAGGCGTGGCTCGGCGAATAGAAGGCCCATCAGCTCAAAGCAGTACCCTGAGCATGTCCGCCCCAGCGCCTCTTCATAGCCGAAGTGCCGCGCTGCGGGCGGATGTCTGTGTCTTGTGACAGCGGCTCGGTACGCTGTGGGCGCGGGGTCAGGTGGACTTCACGTCATCCGACACCTGGCCCTGCACCATGAGCCCTCGCGTGCGCTTCGGCGTGGCGGGGGCTGTCAGTAGGCTGCGATGCTTGAAGGGTCACGACCGGTGTCTTCGACGCGACCACGTGGTCCATCCCCCACCGGCCAAGGCACCCAAAGCGCCGACACCGCCAAGAAGCAGCGCCAGCAGCTTCGTTGGCACGCCAACCGATACGTCCTCCTTCAAAGAGAGGAAGCACAGTTCTAACCGGCCCGGTTGCTGGAGCGCTGGCGCTCGCCATTCCCCGAGCAATTCAGCCGCTTCAGACGTTGCGGCCCAGACGACGGAAGTGGCGGTCCGAGTGATCTCTTTTGAGGTGAACTGCTGCTGAGTCAGCCAGGTAGACAACCCAGCTGTAGCTGCTGCGCTGTCAGTGTATTCGTAGATGCCCACTTGATCGCACTGCGCATGCTGGTCTGCAAGGGCTTGGTGGATTTGACCGTCTGGGAGGAACTGAGCGCCGCCCGGCCGCGCTGTGAATCCAGGCATCAGATTGGGGAAGGTGAAAGCCTGTGCGACTCCCCAGACAAGGAGCAGGGTCAGCGCCGCCGCGCGGCAAACAGCAGACATGGAGCCATTCTAGAGAGGCCTGGAGCACCACGTAGGCGCACTTGCATGACGGGTTGTGCGCCTCAACAAGGCACCTGGCCGTGGCGTCAGCCGCATGGGGATGTGGCGGACGGGTATGGGACCAGTGGCTGGAATGACCTGCAGGCCTGGCTGAAGAAATAGAAGCAGCAGTACCCTAAGCGTGTCCGCCCCAGCGTTTCTTCAGAGCCGAAGTGCGTCGCTGAGGGCGGATGTGCGTGCCTTGTGACAGCAACTCAATACACTGTGGGTGCGGAGCCAGGTGGACTTCACGTCATCCGATACCTGGCCCTGCACGACACGCCCCCGCTCATTACGTGGCGGGGCCTTCTTCTTCCCCTGATTCATAAAGGTGACTGAGCGTTCAGCCGGTCGGTATCCTGTGAAGGATGACACAACCCTCTGCCACCTCCACTCCGCCCCAGCCTTCTTATGTTGCCCCTCAGGTCAAGTCTCTGGGCAATTGGGAAGTCGTGACCCTGGCCCAAAGTGTGCCCATTGGGCCTGGGAGCTTCGGTCTGCCCAATCCCTTCGACGCCACGGCGGAGAGCTGGTAATGCGTCGCCTTGGCCTGGCGGTCCTCACCCTCTCCGTTCTGCTCTCCGCCTGCACGTCCCCACAACTGCCCAGCACCCCCACCGATCAGCCCGCCGCAACCACCCCGACCGCTTCACGGTCACTTGGGCGTGTCGAGGTCAGCTTCACTGGCGTTGGAACCCAGATGTACGCCTCCAGCGTCCGCAGCCTAGACGCTGACCTGACGGGTCAGGCGCTGACCCAGGTAGCGCAGGGATTGCAACTGCGTTTCAACAGCAAGGGCAGTTTCGATGTCGGGACAGCGGGCAACGGGACCCGCTACCTCTACGCGACATATGACGTGCGCAATGCCGGGGTCAACGGGGTTCCCTCAACGACCGCCCGCAGCAACCTGACCTTCGTGGCGGTGGACGCGAACACCCCGGAGACGATCACTGGCACCGCTATCCGGAACTTCAAAAAGTTTGATGGGTCAAATGCCGACGCGGCGCTGGCTGCTCGGGTGATCCCCACCGTGGGCATGACCCTGAACAATGGAACGCCGACGGTGAACACGTCGCAAGCCGACTTCCAGGCCCTGACGACGGCAGAAGCGACCAGCATCGGACTGCCGACCGGGGTGCGCGATGTCTTCCAGTACGGGTACGTTGTGCGCAACAAGAACGGTACCAGCCGCACCCTGCCCGCGAATCCAGCGGCGAATCAATACGACGGGCTGATTACGTTCGCCGTCAAGCTGCCCTTACAGGCGAACGCCGCCAATGACCCGTACAGCTTCTCGCTGGTGTTCGAAGTGGTGGAAGATTCGGTCAACCGAGTGACCCGTGTCCCGGAAGAAACGGTCAGCCAAGCGCAAAGCCGCGCCACCGCACTCGGAGCCAGTCAAGTAGACGGCGACACAGTTTGCCGCGTACGCGTCTCTGGCGCTGCGGGAAGCCCGGTAACGGTCCTCACCGGCTTGGGGATTTCACCTATCGCACCAGGCACTCTGGATGTGTGTTTCGGGACGAATGGCCAAGTGATCACAGACGTTCGGGGCACATCAGAAATCACGCGTGGCCTGGTGGTGCAGCCCAACGGCAAGCTGGTCGTCGCGGCGAACGTCAGCGCGCCAACAGGTGCAGCAACGGGCAATGACTTTGCCCTGCTGCGCTACACCGCCGATGGTGTTCTGGACCCTACCTTTGGAACCGCTGGCAAAGTCATCACCGAACTGACGGGTGATGAGCAACTGTTTGCCCTGGACCAACAGGCCGACGGCAAGTTGGTCGCCGCCGGTTCCAAACGGGTGTCTGGCGGTCCCAGCGGCACTGATTTTGTGGTGATCCGCTACACCGCTGATGGGGCCCTGGACACCAGCTTCGGGACAAACGGACAGGCCGTGATTGCGGTTGGGGCAGGTGGCAGCGCGGACACGCCTTATGGACTATCCATTCAGAGCGACGGCAAGTTGATTCTGGCTGGCTTTACCCCCTTGGAGCCCGGCTCATCTGATACAGAAGTGGCGGTGGTCCGCCTCACGACCAGTGGGGCACTGGACACCTCTTTCGGGACCGGTGGCAAAGTGGTCTTCCCGGTCGGCGCTGCCGGAAATCTTGACATCGCCAATGCCGTTCGGGTGCAGTTAGACGGCAAGATCGTCGTGGCTGGGTATACCTATGATCCGGCCAGCAACGATGACATTTTCGTCGCCCGTCTGACGGGTGCGGGGGTGCTGGACACCACGTTTGATGGCGACGGCAAAGTGATTACCAGGGCGTCGACCACGGTATCTGACCGCGCGAACTCCGTGGCGATTCAGTCGGATGGCAAGATTGTGGTGGCGGGTGGGGTAGGTGACCGGGGGCTTCAAACGAGGTCGGATGCGGTCGTGGTCCGGTACACGTCGGCCGGTGCACTGGACACCAGCTTTGCGTCAGGTGGAATCGGGTTCTACGCACTGGGAGCGGGACTAGACAATATCTACACCGTTCGCCTGCAAGGCGATGGCAAGCCTGTTCTGGGTGGAAGTTCAAACAATGGGGATCCGTCAGGGACCGACATGGTGCTGGCGCGGTTGACGACTAGTGGCGCTTTGGATACGACCTTTGCCGTTCAGTCGCCGCTTCCAGGCGTCTTCCGGGTGCCCGTCAGTTCGCAGACCGATGTGGCGTATGCGTTTCAGATTCAGCCAGATGGCAAGCTGGTTGCGGCGGGAACAGCCCAGGCCAACGCAGAGGTCGGCGTCATTCGCGTGAAACCCTAAGATCAACGTTCCAAGGTCCCCTGCCCGCGCTTCTAGAGTGGCGCAGGGGGCCTTTTTCGTTTAATCGGAGAACAGAGAAGGCGACCCGAAGGTCGCCTTGATTTCTTAAAGATAGCGCCGTATTCAGGATTCGTCAACGCTATCCGCCGCATGGTCGTGGATTTCTGAGCATGACGGGTGTTTCATGGAGCATGAACGGTCTGGAGTGTCCGCAGTGCGGCGCCGTCCGCATCGTTAAAAACGGTCACACCCATACGGGCAAGTAGCGGTATCTCTGCCGCATCTGTGGTCACCAGTTCACACTGAAACCGAGCTGGCATCGGGTTTCAGTGGAGACCGTCGCTCTCGTTGACCGGTTGTTGACTGAGCGCATCTCCCACCGAGGGATCTGTCGGGTCACCGGGGTCAGTCGCTCCTGGTTCCGGCTCCACCTCAAACAGCTCGGCCGCAGCGTCCCACACGGCTTTGATGACCCGATGTCCCCAGCAACAAAAGCCTGAGCATTCCAGCACCCTCCGCAAGGGTGCTGGAATGCGACGAATTATGCACGTTCGTGAGAAACCGCCAGCGACCTCTCTGGATCTGGCTGGCCATGGACCGACACACCCGACGGATCGTTGGGTGCTTCCTGGGCCCACGTGACACCCTGGGTGCCTCTGGGTTGTGGCACAGCCTCGAAACACCGTACCTGGACGCGGTCTGTCATACAGACCGCTTGGCCGCGTACAAGCGTGTCGTGTTCGGGAACCGGCACCGGATCGGCGGCACCCAACACATCGAGCGCTTCAACGCGACCTTGCGCGCCCGTCTGGCGCATCTGGTGCGCCGTTCGCTGTCGTTTTGCCGGCGTCAGTCTCACCTGGAAACCGTCGTCTGGCTCTTCATTCACCGGTACAACGCGTCATTACCTTGAACCCTCGACCCGCCGCATCTGCTTCCACGGTGTCCCGCAGCGGCCACTCCTCGGCCTGCCAGGTCTCTGCCTCTCTGCTCCACATCAGCACCTGCCCGGCGGCCGGTGAGGATGCCGTGCAGGCCACGTGGGCACTGGCGAAGGGGCCGAGGCGGCGCAGAACCTCGCCGGTTTCGGTGTGGTTGGTCAGGGCGTGGGGCATAGAAACATCATGGTGCATGCACAGCAAAAGGAGCGAGGAGGTTAGCCCTCGCCCCTTCGTTGAGACGCGTTATCCGCGTGCTAACGCAGCCAAGAAACCAAGGAAGAGGCCGAAGGCCACGAGGGCAGCGGCCTCCCGACTATTGGTCTCTACCAACCGCAGGATGCCGTCGAGCGGGAGCTTTACGCCGAGAGCATATAGTGCGAAGACGAAGGCGAGAAAGGCGAGCGGGACGAATACTTCAGTGTTGATCACGGCACTTCCTGAGAGGGTGCCAAGAACAGGTTTGAAGTTCGCGGTAGAGACTTCGCACAGAGCAGAATGGGGGAGTGAGGCGCCGAGGCTATCCCAGTGACGCGGATGCGGATGACGACACGTACTTCTTTTTACTGCCGTATCTGCTGCTGAGTCCCGAGGACCCAAAGCAACGGAAGTATCCCATTCGAGACGTGCTCAACGCCCTGGTCTGGGTCGCGCGTACAGGGGCACAGTGGGCGTATCTGCCTCATGACTTTCCCCCAGCGGAGACGGTGCGCCAACAGACGCACCGCTGGTTTGCCGCTGCATGCTTCCAGAGTACGGCGCATGATGTGCGGCTGCTGTGCCGCGTAGAAAAGGGCCGGCATGGTGAGCCAACGGCGATCATCATTGACAGTCGCACCTTGCACAGCACACCAGAGAGCGGCCACCGTACCGGCGTTGATGGCGCGAAGAAGCGTAAGGGCACCAAGGTCCATCTGGCTGTCGACACCCTGGGTCATTTCCTCGCGGTGCTCACCACACCGGCCAATGAGCAAGACAGGGCACAGGTCAAAGACCTGTGCTTGGAGGTCCAGGAGGTCACCGGTGAGACGGTTCAAGTCGCCTTCGCCGATCAGGGCTACACCGGCACCCAAGCGGCCTTGGACGTCACGCAAGCGGGTGTTAAATTGGTCGTCGTTAAGCGACCTGAAGCCACCAAAGGGTTCATTTTGCTGCCCACACGCTGGGTCGTGGAGCGCTCATTGGTCTGGTTGGCGCGCTTCAGACGCCTCGGACGTGACCTGGAACGCTTGCCCTCTACCCTCGTCGGCTTTCACGCTCTCGCGGCCTGCGTTCTGCTCTGCAACAACTTAAAGCCCCTTTTTGCATAACGTTCTTGGCACCCTCTAATAAAGACATTCGGAATCACCCTATGTGCTGTGCAAATTCCTCAAGACCATGTACGCGTTCACGTATGCCGTACATCAAATTGAGTGAGCAGATCGAGAAACTGACCAACGCCCAGCGCAGCGACGCCTTTATCAAGCAGTTCTGTGACGCCGTGCGCGAAGGCAAGATCGATGCGGTGGATCTACCGAGCCGCTTTGAACTGCCCAAGCAATTCAGCCGCCGAGGCAGCGACGAGACGTACAGCAAGACGGTGCGCGATATAGTCTTTGACCACACCCCCGAGTTTAACGCCTGGTTTGACGAGACCAATAAAGGTCTGACGGGCGGGCGTAAGGGCAGCAAACCCAAAGCGACGCTGGAGAATATTGAAGCGGGCCTCGTGGACTTTAAAGAGCTGGCAGCGGCGACCCGCGCCAAGATTGAAGCCAGCTATAGCAAGGGCCAAACCCTCGGCAAGAGCCGCAGCACCGCTGCCAAGAAGCCGGACCGTAAAGCCAAGAAGTAATCCGTTCTGAGTAATGGAGGCCCCCAGATTTGGCGGCCATTTGTGTTGTCGTATGAGTACCTCCGAAGGGGAATGAAAAACCGCCCACGGGGGGCGGCTGGGGGTTGGGGGAATGCGAAAGCCCCCGGTGAAGGGGGCCGCCAAGAGAGCTTCACATGTGAACCCAGTACTTACGGCATATTTGCCGGAAAAGCCGCTGGAGTGTAGTTGATAAAATTCGTACCACTGTATTGGTAACTTATATCATTTGTAGTTGTGAAATAGCCATATGTTCCATTCTCAGTCTGAACGATCATGCACGTTTTCAATTCTTCTGGATAAGATGTTCCAATATAATTGGTAATCCTTGCGTCTGAGCAGGTGGTAGGTGTGCGGATGTAATCATTCGACTCAATACGATATGCCTCTGATGCAGTGATCACATTTCTGAAATAAGACATGGGCGCAACAGTTTGTTCTACAGTTTCAAAGACAAGCGTGAAACTATATGGCGCATTGCCTGGTTGGGCCAGATCAATATTCGGAATGTCGAATGCAAAGGTCACGTTCCGACTCGTGCCCGGCTGCGGCAAGCCGAACACCCACCCGTAGTTTTGAACTTTAAGACTGAGTCCTGGAACGGGTGGAAACGGGATCGTGTTGATGTCTACCCCAGTAAGGGCGAAGTGATCCTCCACGAAAACAGTAGTGAGAGGATCGACTTCGGTAAGCCCCGTCTGAGCGTTGAACGTCTTTCCGCGTGTGGCGATCAGACGTTCGGCCTGGCTGGAAGCATCACTGCCATCAAAGAGGCGAACGCTGTGGAACGGGGTATCTCGGACCGTCGGTCGAGCTGCATTGTTGGTTGGGTCGCCGTCTGTGTCGGTGAGTGCCGCTGGCATAAAGACCAATGTTCCCCGCGTCCGGGCTGTGTTGTTGGTGACCTTGAATGTGGCACGCACATGCCGCGTGCGCGTCTGCGCATCAATGAATGACGCTGTTGACAGCGGCCCAGAGAATTGCAGAGGCGTGCTGAACGGCTCGGATGCCTGGGCAGTCAGACGTTGACTGTTGATGCGCGCCGTGGGCTGTGCATCTCCCCCCTGGATGGTGAGTTCATACAGCGTCCCCTTGCCGAATACGCTTGGCTGCTCGGCGGTGGTGGTAGGGGCAATCGGCGATTGCGTTTGACATCCGGCGAGCAACAGGCCGGCAGAGAGAATCAAAGGCAGCAGTTTCAACATGGGAGACCTCGGAGGAAGGGAGGAGAAAGTTCGGGAATCACTCCCGGCGGACAGCGGGTTTGAGTCTACTGAGGCGCGGCGGCCCACCAAGGCAACTTTCGACAAATACCCCCACTCCCCCCCGGTGCACCGCCATCCCTACCCACCCACTGCCATCGCAGTGCTTTGGCCGCAGCCTCGGGCGTTCTACCGAAGGAGATCCCGACCGTGCGGATTCGACCGGCAACCAGGAACGGCCTATCACCATCGCGGTGCTGCCCCTCTGATCAGTCGGCCGCGCTGGGCAGCACCGCAAGCGCGGCCTGCTGAGACAAGACCGCTTCGAGCGCATTCACTATGCGCAGGCCGGCAAACACAGCAGCGCGCGTAATCGCCGGGTTGGGCTGAATCCAGTTCGTGCCACTGCGCCCCAGCTGGAGGGGCAGCGCCTTCACACCAACCGCCGCCGCCAGCTGCTCGGCCGCGCGCGGCGTCAGGGCCCCCAACTCCCCGTATTCCAGGTGACTGGCGTACTCAGCCGTATCAAAGACCTCGACCACGATCTGCCCACCTTGCACCGTCGACGAGGCGCCGATGCTTTCAAGGTAGTGTTCCGTACGCACGTAATGCCCGGCGGGCGTAAGGTAAATCCCCGCGTTCGCACCCTGAACGGCCATGCGGCGGGCGGGTTGTGTTGTCTTAACAGGGTCAGGGTGGCTGACCCGCCGTGACCGACGCCAAGCCTTACCGCCACCGTTTCCTCATGACCATCATTCAGCACGCCGTTTGGCTGTACCATCGCTTTCCCCTGAGCGACCGAGACGTACAGGAACTGCTGCACCAGCGCGGTATCGAGGTCAGTCACGAGACACTGCGCGAGTGGTGCATCAAATGCAGTCCTCTGTTCGCTCAGGATCTACGCCACCGGGAACCCCGACGGGATTCCCGGTGGCATATGGACGAGGTCAGCACCACTGTAGACGGAGTCAGACATTGGCTTCGGCGAGCTGTTGATGAGCAGGGCTTCGTGCTCGATATCCTGCTTCAACGGCACCGTGATATCGAGGCAGCAAAGACCTTCTTGACCTGGTTGCTACAGAAATACACCGTCCCAGAGGTTATTCATATCGATCAGCTGCGTAGCTTCGCAGCTGCGATCCGGGAAATCCCAAGCCTGAAGGGTGTCGACCACCAGCAGGTGATTTCCACGGCACGCTGCAACAACATGATGGCGCAGTCTCACCGTCCCACACGACGTCAAGAACGACAGCAACAGGGATTCAAGCGGCGCAAACGCACTCAGGAATTTCTGAGCCTGCACGCCCGAGTCACCAACCTCCACCATCACACGCGAACCGGCGTATCCGCATCAACCAGACGGCAAAATCAAAAGCAAGCGTTCCAGACGTGGTCAACGGTGGCCACAGGGGTGGCCTGAACTTCAGGCCACCCCTGCCCTCAGCCCGCCGTGACGCCATTTAAGGCAACACAACCGTTTGGAGAGACTGACGATGACATTGGCATACCGCTGCGTGATGCTGTCGGCCAGACTCCGCATATCGCGCATGTCTGGTCTCGGCGCCGTGATGACGCGGCCGTGGGTGCGGGCCGCCTGACCTTCTGTGATCAGGGCTGGTTGGACTGGCTTGCTCCACGCGCTCGCGGCGGCCGAACAGCGCCTGAGCCACTTGCCGCCCCTGACCTCGTGTGTGCGAGTCCTGCCCTTCATACGCCCAACGTACCACGCCCCATTTTTCGCCAGTGTGACGTTCCTGGGCCTGGCCCAGAGTATGCCCTTCAGCGGGCCGTGACTTCAATCTGGTGTTGGTGGGCTACGATCCGAGCCAGCACTCTTGCGAGGCCTCCTCCTATGTTTTCTCCTCTCCCCATCCAGGACACGTTTCCCCGCACTGACATCCACCGCATTCACCTGGCGCTCGACGAGGAGGCCCTGAGTCTGTTGCGCCGGGCTGGTCAACAGGTGTTGATCTATGTCATCCGCCTCTTTCAGGGCGTGCCTGTGCGCGCCCTGCGGGCGATTCCGCCCGAGGAACTGGATACGCACCAGCTGCTGCCCGGCACCACGGCATATGCTCTGGCCTTCACCTTCACGGAAGATGGTAAGGCCAGAGACATGCTGGTGGTGGTCTCGCCCACCCCGGTCTGTGCGCCGCCAGACATGGGCCTGCACCAGATCGTGCACGGCACGCAGGCCACCGTGCCGATGAGCGGGTTTGACGTGCAGCGCGCGCGGGAGAAGGCCCGCCGCGAGGCCAAAGAGCGCCGAAAACAGGCGGCATCCGTGCCGCCCGTGCTTCCCGTTCTCCCGCCTGATCGTTTCCCGAAGCACTGGAAGAAACGCTCGAAGCGAAAGGGAAAATAGGATGGAGAACGCCAGCACGCGCGTCCTGCGACGAGATCAACCGCGCGTTCCAGCAGCAGGCCCGCGCGAGCTTCACCGGAGTCCTGGTGCGGGCGCCCTGCATGGGCCGGCAGCGGCAGCTCGTGATTCCCCGCCTGCAGTTGCTGGCCAGAACCTGACCTACCAGTCGGCGTTGACTTTCTTCTTGCCCCGGCGCACGTACTCCACGTACACCGTGCTGCTGTGAATCGAATCGAGGGCGTCCTGCACCTCCCCTCCAAGAGGTCTCTGGTCGTCTCGTACACCTTCGTGCCCGCCAAATGGCGCAGCGCGTGCACGGCGCGGTAGCGCACCCCGGCCTCCGCGCAGAGTCGGCCCATCATTTTTGCCAGGCCTTGTGGGGTGCGGATAGAGATGAGGTACGGCCCGGCACCCGGAGTGGCCGCCAACCAGACCCGCAGAGCGGCCGCCACCGGGCGCGAGAGGGCGACCTCCTGGCGTTTACTGCGCTTGCCGAGCACGTTCACGTAAGGCTCGCGGGCATCAAGGTAGATGTCGGTGCGGTGCAGGATCAGCAACTCGCTGTTGCGCAGGCCCGCAGTGAGCACCCAGAAGCACCACCACGGTTTCTTGCCTGCCACGCTCAGGAGGGCGGCGACGTTCTCGTCTAGGTAGGGTTTGCGTTTCTCCCAGGCCGGGACCGGGTCATACGCGGCGCGCACGTCGGCGAAAGGAGCAGCCTGGGTCGCGCCGGCCCAGCGCAGGGCACTCAAGAGTGACCGGGCGGCCGACAGGCGGGCGCGCTAGCTTCTGACCTTCAAGGAACCGGATGTACCGGAAGCCGCCGTTGGGGCCCAGGCGGACCTCTGCCTTAAGGCCCAGGCGAGGAACACCTGCACACCGGTGTGATAGGCCAGCAGGGCGTAGGCGCCGCAACCGCCGCGCAGCACAACGAACACTTCCCGAGGACTGGGTTCATGGCCACCGCGGCCTTTTGCGTCAGGCAAATCAGGCCGCATCAGTCATTGGCACGCTCAAGGTGACCCTGACGAGAGACGTCCCAGACACTGAGGACATTTCCAGAACCCGCCCAAGTTTCTGTTCGCAGCAGCTTGAACTGCACCGCAGGACGACCCGTAAAGAGTGAGCGTCCCGCACCCGCCAGAAGCGGGAAGGTCGTGAGATGCAGCTCGTCCACCAGCCCATGCACCAGCAGGTGATTCCACAACGCCCGGCTCTGATAGATGAGCAGGCTGCCCTGGCCTTGCGCTTTGAGAGCGGCAATTTCAGCCTGAGCGTCCACCAAGCGGAGAATGCGCGTACTGGTCGTCCAACGGGTGAGCTCAGCAGCCGTCAAACGATCAGAAACGATGATCTTCGGAATCACTGCCAGGCGTTCGGCAAATTCACGGCGGACGGGGGTCGCTGATGGGTCCCCAAGGACGCCTGACCAATACGTCTCATTGCCGAGAGCAGCCGCTCGCCCCCCAAGCAGCAGCGTGCTGGCCTCCTTCAGGAGCGCGGTGTTGTAGTCATCGAATTGATCATCATCCCGGTAATCAGGATGGCGATATCGGAAGAGGTCAGAGAAGTCGCCATTGAGAGTGTCGTAGAAGCCATCCAGGGTGACGAAATTGCTGACGATCAGTTTCTGCATAGGGACTCCAGAGTGAGCGGGCACAGTGTGATTGACGGGACCGGCTGTCAGTCAAAAAGGGCGCGGTTGATGACTGCGGACCCCCTGGTGACGCTCTCCCGCCGGCGACCTCATGAATATGGATTTTCAAATGCGCAGCCCCAAAAGCGTTCTGAACTGTTCCACAGCATCTGAATCTCAGTGAAGGCCACTCATGGTGCCTGGCGTGCCACATCCGGCTGGAAGCGCCAGAGCGCTGCTGTCGGCTGAATGCCCGCGTCATACCCACCGGCAATCAGCGCGCCCCCATCCGGCAAGCGGCTCACCGTGACAAATTGGTCGTTGCCTGGCATGGTCCCCATGACCGCGTCAAACCGGCCCAGTCCCACTCCCTGCCGCTGTTCGGTGTACACGTCTGCGCCACCCGCACCCGCCACCAGGATGCGCCCGTCAGCCAGCCGGACGACCGCGTCCGTAAACTTGTAACGGGGCCGCGTCATGCTGGCGGTCACCCGCGTGGCCTTTCTGGCAGGATCAAAGACTTCTGCACTTGTGAGGACCTTGTCCCGGTCGTACCCCCGCGTGCCCCCCAGCAGCAGCACTTGACCTGAAGGCAGTAAAGTGCCGGCCAGCTTGTTGCGCGGCGTTATCATGCGGCCTGCGGCATGAAAGGTATTGGTCTTTGGGTCGAAGAGCTCCAAGGTGTCCAGGGCGCCGCTGCGGTCGGCGTGGCCGCCTGCGATCAGGACGCGCCCGTCCATCAGCCGCACCGCCACGTGTGCGGCGCGTGCCTGAGTGAGTGAACCAACAGGGACAAACTGACCAGTCTGCGGGGTATAGACCTCCGCAGAGTAGAGTGCACGGCCCTCACGCACAGTGCCGCCAGTGATCAGGACTCGGCCGTCGGCCAGCAAGGTGGCCGTGTGCGCACTGCGCCGCTCGCGCATGGGGGTGTTCAGCGTGAAGCGGCCGGTCTGCGGGTCATACCGCTCGGCTGTGTCGACGACTCGCCCGACCGTCCAGCCGCCTGCGATGAGGACCTGGCCGTCTGCGAGTCGCGTGGCAGTCTGACTGACACGGGGGCTGGCGAGTGACCCGGTCGGGCGGAGTTGACCGGTACGGGGGTCAAACAACTCTGCGGTGGCACTCTGGGCGTCAAGCTCGCAACTGGGCCGGGTGCAGCCGCCCACGATCAGGACTTGCCCGTCCAGTAGGGTGGTGGCGGTTTGGGCCGCGCGGGGAACGGAGAGGCTGCCGGCGCGGTGCAGGCGGCCTGGAGTGGTCAAGGCCAGGGCCCCGGTGCTGAGGAGCAGGGCCGCGAGCGCCACCCGGGCGGTGTTGGTCATTGGCTCCATCGTAGCCGGTTGGGTGAGAGGTGACGGTTGCGACTCGTGCTGGGGCTGTTCAGCCACCAAAGGGTAAAGCACGGAGCCCGAAGGAGTTGAGCGGCGTACGGCTACGTCCACCAGAGAGGGCGTCACCCCTCATCTTGACCGCGTCGTTAAGGCTTCATTTGACTTTCTCGACGGATCTACTTCTTGCGTCACGTCCAGAACAACGGAGCTCACTGGCCTGACTACCGATGATTCGGACAGTTTGAGGCCGCTTTGAGACCGAAGTCCAGTGGCCTAGACGGCATGGTTGTGAATTCGTCGAAGTAGGGCATCCAGGCCGAACTGCGAGAACATCACTTCGGTGAAGAGGGCGTTATAGGCCCAGCATTTCATGTCCTTCAGGTAAGACACCAGCCTCTGGCCCCTGCCCGATTGCCACACTGCTTCCAAGCAATCAACCATACTCCAGGCGCACGGTGGCGATGTCCAGCGTCAGCGACCCCGTACCACAGGCCCTCTCAAATGAGCCGGCCATCTCCAGAAGTCTGGTGGAGAAGGGTATGCCGAATCCTCCTTAGTCCTCTTCAGTGGAATGGAGTTCGTTCAGCAGAGTTCCTGCCCGCGCCCAGCGCACCACTTTCTGACGCGAAGTTCGCTAGAATAAGGGGGTCCCAGCAATGGGACGGGGTGCATGACAACCGGGAGGGAGGCGCAGCACGGGACATGCGAACACGCACCCGATTGCGACTCGGGTGCGTGAAAAGGAGGTGATTCCTTATGGCTAGACACCGTAAGGATACACCGAAGCGCCCGCAAACGCCAGGGAAGTGGGGTGAAGTGGCCGTCCTCGTGACGGCCCTCGGCACCCTCCTCACTGGCCTTGCGGCTCTTCTCAACGCCCTGAAATAAACCTCTCGCTCCCGGTTCGCACTTCTGCTCTGCCCTCAGCTCACCGCTGGGGGCAGGTCTGTGCCATGGCAGGCCACCGACTCAAGTCCCTGTCCGAACACTTAACTCAGTGTGATGTCCTGCACCTCCGACAAGTGAGGCTGACGGAGTTCCGCTCGGTCCCGTCCACCTGTCTTTGCCTCATAGAGGCGCGCATCCGCCAGGCGTAGCCACTCCTCCACTGTCTCGACCTCGGCCCCCGCCGCGCCCCCCAGACTCACCGTCACCCTGACACCTTTACAGCTTCCCTGTTGCCTTACGCGCGCCAGCAGGGCTTCTGCGACCGTTTCCACCTCTCCACCACCTGGTAGAAGGACCAAAAACTCTTCCCCGCCCCACCGCGCCACATAACCGTGCGCGCCGACTCCCTGCTTCAGGCAGCCGGCCACGCTCTGCAGCACTTGATCTCCAACGTCATGCCCAAACCGGTCATTAATCCGTTTGAAGCGGTCCACATCAACCAGAAAGACCGCTGCCCGCGGGGAGAGAGAGAACGTGGCCTGTACGCGGGTCAGCATGGCTCGCCGGTTCGCCAGGCCCGTCAGGAGGTCTGTGTTCGCCAGCGCCTCAAACGCCGCCGTTTCTGCCCGCTCAATCGTGATGTTGCGCCCGAAGGTCGACAGGTGCGCCGCCAACACCCCGGCCAGGCCCACATTCCAAAGCAGCGAGTACGGGCCACCGTGGACCAACAACGCCACGCCCACAGCCAAGAGAAGGGCACCTGCATACAACACGGCCTGTGCCAAGGGAAGCACGCTGAACCCAGCCAGAAGGAGGAACACGCACCCAAACAGGATGTCCGCCGTTAACGGTGCGGTATGCAGCGCCAACTGCGCAGTCACTAAGCCGCTCGCCGCCGCGAGAATGCCGTAGTCTACCCACTGCCACGGGATCCGCTGTGACCAGAGTAGACCCCACGCCAGGAGGCAGATCACGCTGCCAGTGAGCGGCCACCAACTGGGTGGTCCCGTCCCAATCACCATCAACATCAGGGCCGTCAAGAGCTGTAAGCCCGCACCCAGCCCAGACACCCAGAGGTAAGCGGTGCGGCGCTGCTCTTCCGTGAGTCGCCAGCGGTAGGGTACGGGCTCGCCTGAGCGCGCGCGTTGTTCAGCTGTAAGAAGGGTCCGCGTTTTCAAGCGTGTTGATCTCCCAATGATCCCGCTGGTCACTGTCACCAGTGTCGTCCCGTCACGCTCACAAAACACGCACTTTCAACTTCAGCGCTATTAAGGCGATTGAACAGACCGTCACGTTGATCGCTGCGCCGCTTAGCAACAGCCGCAATACGAGTGGTCAGAGCAGGCCCGCACCATGCGAAAAACTCCAGACGACGCCTTGCCTGTGGAGCGGGCGGCCCTGCCCCTCAGGTCAGTTCAAATCAAGGCTGTGTATTCAGCACAGCAGCCCATTCGTGGATCACACGGTTCGGCTCTGAAGCCCTGATAGGTCCCTGGCCGCGCCGAGACAAGCTCTACGTGAGGGACCTCCAGTAGAAGAGTTCACTCGGTGCGATGACTTACCCTGCCAGACGCACCTTCCTCCGGCGGTTGATGCCCTTTCTCCTTGGCGTTCCGGACCAGCCAGACGCACGTACAGAACACCCGAACTGTGCTGACAACGTCTTTCCTGGGCTTTTAGTGTGCAGCAAACTCTACTCATGTCCATCCAGCCACCCTTCACTTCACTCACCTTCAAAGATGAGAACTGGTGGAGCACGGTGCCTTTACCTGTCCCGTTTTTCGATGGACTGGCATTTCCTTTCAACTTTAATGTCGATCCTGACAGGGACCAGTGGGAAACTGCGCAAGCAGCGGCCCTCGTCTTCCTCAACCTGACCGCGAAGGCCCGCGAACAAGCGACCCCACCTGTCCTGGCCGACCTCCACTTCAGTCTCGAAGTCACGTCGTACGGCGACGAGGACTACGAAGCAGAGATGGCGGCCATCAGGACTTCAGACGCCCTCTGGACGCAGGTCACGCCGAAAGCGGTCTGGGTCGTCTGTCCATCAGAGGCACCAGGGACACCGTATGTACTTGTCTTCACCGAGCCCAGCTGGGAACAGGAGCATGGCCTCCGACTGGTCCTTCGCTGGGGAAATCAATTGGTCTGCCTCAGGCCGAACGAGTTGGACCTTCCAGATTTGACCAATCCTCAGCGCCAGGGTGTCGTAAACCCGCCACTGGACCTCAACGACGCGGGATGACTCATGCAGTCTGTCCAGCAGTTCGGAAGATCACCGCAAACTGTAAGAGAGTGATGTCGTGACCCTCGGTCTTCCGTCTACTCGCAAGCTGCATCAGGTGGCCCGCTGCATGTCCCTACACCCCCCCATCATGACCTTACCCGGCGGGTGGTAAGGAACAATGCAGAACCATAGGGCGCGCTGTACTGAACTGCAGCATGCCTGACTGGTCGTACCGTCCTCTCCTGCGGCCGCTCCTCTTCTGGCTGCCCCCTGACCACGCCCAGCGCCTCACCCTCACGGTACTCAGCCGAGTCGGCACCCATCCCAGAGGCCGGCAACTGCTGGACCTCGTGGGTCGTCTCCGACCTCACCCGTCTCTCCAGCGTGTCCTTCTCGGCCTCACCTTCCGGGCGCCCGTCGGGCTGGGCGCCGGCGTAGATGTCGGTGGCCAGGCCGCCGCAGGGCTCCGCACTTTCGGCCTGGGCTTTCTTGAAGTCGGCCCACTCACGTTGGACCCAGTTCCGTCTTCTCCACAGGACCCCCTGGCAGTTCGCAATCCTAGGACAGAGACTTTGCAGAGCGGTCACCGCCTCATCAACCAGGGCGTCCACGCGGCACGCGTGGCACTGGCGGGACAGCACCAGCCAGGCGTTCCCCTCCTGGGCCGTCTGGCACACGCACCGGACGCGACTGGACCTCAAGTGATCGCCGAATGGCATGAGCAGATTCAAGTCCTTCAACCGGTGGTCGACCTGTTCACCTTGGACATCACGGCAGCTGTGGTGCCCCAGTTGCACGCTGAAACACTCCGCAGACTGGCTGCCGCGTCCGCCCGGCCTGTACTGCTGGCTGTGCCTCCTGATTTATCAGCAGAGCACCTGGCCAGCGTCTGCGCCATCATCCGTGCCGCTGCGCTGCCTGGCGTCCTGATCAAAGACACGCAGGCGTCCTCTCAAGGGCAGACAACTGGACCAGCCAGCTTCGCGCCGACCCTCCAGACCCTGGGCCACGTGCGTCAACAGCTGGGGCCTGAGGCCCTCATCGTGGCGGGCAGCGCCCACACTCCAGAAGAGATCCACAGCCTCCTGGCGTCGGGGGCCAACTTGGTGCATCTGCGGGCCGGCCTGATCTATCACGGCCCTGGTCTCGCGCACCGCGTGCACGAAACACTGGCCCTGAGCGCACCGCCGCCGCCCAGCTGGCTCTGGATGCTCCTGCTTGGTCTTGGGCTCACTCTGGGGGGAGTGCTGGCAAGTTGGATCGGGCTCCAGTGGGTCGTCTTACCTTACGACGAAGCCTTTCTCCGTCAGGGGGGCCCTGGACTGGAGGACTTGAACCCTCACCTGCGCGCGTTCCTGACGCATGACCGGCTGACCCTGGCGGGCACCATGGTGTCGCTGGGCGTGCTGTATGCCGGGCTGGCCTGTAGCCCCTTGCGGCGCGGGCGGGCCTGGGCCTGGGACGCGCTGCGGTGGTCTGGCGGCGTGGGCTTTCTGAGCTTCGGGTTGTTCCTGGGCTACGGTTATTTTGATCCGCTGCACGCTACGGTTTCGCTGCTGCTTTTGCCTCTCTTTCTGCTGGGTCTCCGGGACCGACCCCAAACAGAAGGACTGGCTGACGGGCCTGACCTGCGCAATGACCGCCGCTGGCAGCTGGGCATGGCAGGTCAACTGCTGTGGGTCGCCACAGGAACAGGGTTAATACTGGCCGGCTTGACCATCTGCTTTGTTGGGGTGACCCAGGTCTTTGTGCCGCAGGACCTGATGTTTCTGCACACGACGCCCGAGGCGCTGCGGACCGTTAACACCAATCTGGTGACGCTGATCGCGCATGACCGGGCCGGATTCGGTGGGGCCCTGGTTTCGAGTGGCATCGGGGTACTGCTCAGCGTGCTGTGGGGCTACCGGCGTGGCGCCCGGTGGTTATGGTGGACCCTCCTGGCGTCGGGGGTACCCGGGTTTACAGCGGCGCTGTGGGTCCATCACCATGTGGGCTACTTGGCGTTCTGGCATCTGGCGCCGGCGTGGCTGGGGTTGGCGCTGTTTGTGGGTGCCCTGGGGCTCTCTGCGGGCTTCTTGCATGACCAGGCGCAGCGAGCAGTGGACAACCTGTTGAAGCCAGATAAAAGTCGCGGCGAGCCCAACTCTGTGTTGAAATGAGCGGTGACGATGGACACCCTGGTCATCACGATGCCGAATGGTCAGCCGCTTCAGGTCTACCGGGTGGATCCACCCGAACCAGTCGCCCTGACGGTGTTCTGGCACCACGGCACCCCGAATGTTGGCTGGCCGCCCGCCCCCCTCTTCACCGCGTCCGCTGCTCTGGGTGTGCGCTGGCTTGGTCATGACCGCCCAGGCTACGGCGACCGCCCACGCCACCCCGGCCGCACGGTCGCCGACGCGGCGCACGACGTTGCGGTCATCGCCCGTGCACTGGGCATCGGGCGCTACGCGGTCATGGGGCACTCGGGCGGCGGCCCACATGCCCTGGCCTGCGCCGCCCTCTGCCCCGAGCAGGTGGTGGCCGCCGTCAGCCTCGCTGGCCTGGCGCCCTACGGTGAGCCGGCCCTGGACTATTTTGAAGGCATGTATCCCGGCGGGCGCGCGGAACTGCAGGCGGCCCTGAAGGGCGAACCCGCGCTGGCCAGCGTCCTGAAGGCCAGTGTGTTCGACCCGGAGATGTTCACTCCACACGACCACGCAGCCCTGGCAGGTGACTGGTCCTGGCTCAACACGGTGGTCCGCCCCGCGCTCGCCCAGGGGCCAGGCGGCATGATTGACGACGATCTGGCGTACGTCCGGCCCTGGGGAGTGGAGCTGAGTCAGGTGCAGGTGCCGGTCGCGCTGTATCACGGGGGCGAGGACCGGATCGTGCCGGTGGCGCATGCAGCGTGGCTGGCGGCCCACTTGCCCCGGGCGACCCTGACCCGGTCAGCGGGGGACGGGCACCTGTCGGTGCTGAACGCTGGACCGCAGGCCCTCCACTGGCTGCTCCAGCAGGCCGCCGGCTGAACGGGGCAGCCGCTGGTTCGTCTTGCGTTGCCACGTGAATTGATGCGGGCCTGTCCCTCGCCCTGCCAAGCCTCGCGGCTCAAGCGGCTAACCCGTGCATTCGCCTTCAGGAGGCGCAGATGAGTCAGACAGATGTAAAGCGGTTGTTGCTCATGCAGGTGGGATCCATGCCGGCCTACCAGATCCCGGTTGTGTGTTACCTCGTGCAGACCACAACTGGCCGCAACATCCTCATTGACACTGGTCTTCCAGACCCCATTCCTGAGGCCGCCGCCGACTTTCAAAACGGGCAGGATGTGCTCCAGCAGTTGGCTCGGATTGGCGTTACCCCTGAAGAGATCGATACCATCATCTCGACGCACTACGACATTGATCATGCCGGGCGCCACGCGGCTTTTCCGAACGCACAGTACGTGGTGCAGCGGACTCATCATCTTGATGCGGCGAGCAATCCACGCTTTGCCGCTCTCCGGGCCCAGTGGGATCAGCCTGTCGACCGCCTGCAACTGATCGACGGCGACACGACCCTGCTGCCGGGTCTGGAACTCATCGAAACGAGTGGGCACGTGCCAGGTCATCAATCGGTCCTTGTGCGGTTGCCGGAGACAGGGTTAGTGCTGCTGACGGTGGACGCGGTGCCGTTCCGGGTGGGGTTTACCCGTAACCCACAGGCGGAGGGGAGCGCGCCAGATGGTGAACTGACCAGGGCCAGCACGATCAAGTTGCTCGACCTGGTGGAACGCGAGCAGGTGGAGCTGGTGATTTTCGGACACGATCAGGCGCAGTGGGCAGAGCTAAAGCAGCTGCCGGCTTCATACGAGTAAGGGAACGCGCACTCCCAGCCAAACGGTGACGGAAGGGCTTCTGGTCACGGGCGGTTTCCAACTTTAAGTTGCCAGAACCCACTGGACTAGCTATCCGGAGGCGGGCTGCATATCGAGCAATGGACCGGAGATCTCAAGCCCCCCCAGGAATCACTAGCTGAAGCGTAGGGTACGCCTGCCGGTAATGCGTGTCGTCCAAGGTGATCAAGTGTGCCCCCACTGCCAGGCTGTGGGCGCCGATCAAGAAGTCGGCGAGGATGCGGCGGGGTGGTCCACCTCCAGACTTCGCACGCCGCCGGGCATACGCGCTGTACGCCTGCCCGCTCTGCCGCCAGACCGCTTCATCAGTGGCCCAGTCCACCTGCACCTGACCCCGAGAAAGAAGGGAATCGAGACGGCTGGGCGCCGTGCCTGGGGCGGCCAACAATTCAGCGTACACGCTGCCATGAATCATCAGAGGGCCAGCCAGGCGCAGGGTATTGAGGGTGCGGGCGATGCCTGGTGCGTTGACTTCTCCACTGAACAGCGCGCTGAGGACATTGGTATCGAGACAATGGGTCATTCGTCGCCGGCACCGTCACGCTGCTCTCGCCAGTAGGTTCTGGCATCGGTGGGAAGGGGCGGCAAGGTGCCGATGAGGGCGGTGAAGGGGTTGTCGTCTTGAGGGGCGAGGAGGGTGACGGTATCACCCTCAATCTGGAAGACCAGGCCGTCGCCCTGCTTCAGGCCGAGCCGCTCCCGGACTTCGCGGGGGAGGGTCACTTGCCCTTTGCTGCTCAGTTTGGCAGTCACGTTCATGGCAGGCTCCTTACAGATCAGTATAAAAGTAAGGAAACAGGAAAGCCAGGGTTCTTGCCTGCACCTTCACTGGAGAGCCAGAACATCCACTCTGACTCGTTGCCAAGGGAGATTGTGGCAATTAAAGTGCGCCTGAAAACCGTACTGGAGCAGGTTTTCTTTAGAGGTGGGCCGCGTGGGTATGGCGGTGGCAAAAAGGTCCGCGGATCGAAGTGTCATCTGTTTGTAGATACATGCGGGCCTGTTATGGCGATTGGGGTCCATGCTGCTGCACAGGGCACGCGCTCGCCCAGCCCTAGAGGGCAGGCAGAGGGTGCCGGGGCACGGCCGAGAGAATAAAAGGAGGTAGAAGCACACTGAGGTCTAGTGGATGACCATAGGCATGACTAGGTCCATGACTTCGCGATGATGAGAGCCTTCCAGGCCGTCCTGGTGCAAGAGTCTCCATTCTTAGCCGCACACGCTTTTGCCCTGCTCAATCCTGTGGTCATGCATTAATGCCCGAGAACAGGCGACATTGCTTAGGGACATGCACTGGGGTGGTGCCAGGAACCACCACGACAAGCTCACAGACAAAGAAACCAGCCTACAGCATGGCTGTGGGGTCAACTCGACAGCTGTTCTGGCGCTCCCGCACATTGAGCACTTCTAGTCCCCGCCAGCCGGAAGCTCAACAGCTGCTCAACAGTTGCTCAGTCTGGCTTGAGCTGCCTCTGACCGTGGGGCGGCTGCGGCGTGGTCTGCTGACCTATGGAACTCATCTTGGTCGGCGTGCTGCTGATGGGCATCTGTGTCATGGGGACCGTACTGTGGCAGGCGATGGCCCCAGCTGGGCAGACCGTGAGCACACCCTGGGGTCCACGTACGGCCATGACCCTGTATTTCGTCCTGCCGGCCCTGCTGGCCTACTTGGATCTGCTGCAGAACCTTTAAAGGGTTGAGCACCAAGGCCTGCGCCCGGAGGACCGTCGCTCGCCGTGCCTGTTGACTTGCACCTTGCTTTGACCGCCTGGTCATGTACGCTGCACCTACATGGAACTTCTGACGGTCGGCGTCATGATCAGCATCTGTGCCCTAGGGGCCACGGTGTGGCGCGGCATGGCCACCGATGGGCAGCTGATCCACACGGCCTGGCCCCTGCGTGCTGGGCTGACGCTGTACTTCGTCTTGCCTGCTCTGGCCCTGTGCGTTGACCTGCTGTCTCGCGGCTGATGGCGTCAGGCCAGCGGCCTGATGGGTGTCCCCCCAACCCTCAACGCCCGCTAAGGAAGAGCTGTGCGGGCCCTGAACGTGGGCTGATGTGCCGCGTCCTCAGGCATGCTCTCGTGGTGCATGGAGCCTCTGAGTGTTGGTGCACTCTTCGTGGGCGTGGCCGCCCTGGGGGTGCTGGTGTGGAGTGTCTTGAAGCTTGGGGTGTTGCCCGCCGGGCAGCCCTGGCCTCAGGACGTCGTGTTGGCGCTGCATTTCTCGCTGCCTGTGCTCCTGGTGTGCGTCGCCCTTTGTCAGACCAGTTAGACGGGTGCCTGAGTCAACGTGGGCTTAAATGCTGGCTCTGGACTGGATGACGGCCCGCTGCACTGCGTAGGCGCCCACAGTGGTGTGATGGGGCATAGACCCACTGAGCCTTGGGGCATTGCTGTTGATGGCCGCTGCCGCCGGGCTGCTGACCTGGACGCTGGCCCCGCTGTTTCATCCGAGGGCACAGAAGCTCCTGAGACACGGCAGCCTGCTGTCCCTGCTGCTGGTGCTGAGCCTAGTGGGGGGCAGCGTCACGTTGTGGCAGGTCAGTCAGGTTCGCGCGACGACTCCGGCGCCCGTCGCAGCGCCCCCCTTGACTTGGACGGCTGAGCATGTGGAGCGTCTTGAAGGCCGCCTGACCCTGCAAACGGTGGACTGATATCGACTCCGATTAAATCGTTTGCAAAAACGGTTGAATCCGAGCAGAGCGAGCAGGAGCAGGGCGGGTTTCGGGCGAGGAGTGTGCAAACCAGTTCTGTCCTGGTTTGTAAACGGAATAGACGGAATCCGTATGAGGCAGTTACCCGGCCCTGGGTGGGGGCATCTTCCCACCACTGCGTCGGGTTCCGCACAGGCGCTTGGCCAGCACATACGCTCTGATGCGTGCTGATGCTGTGGAGTGGTGTCTTCGTGTGCGTGGCGTTGGCGCTGGCGGTCTGGGCCATCCGGCAGGTGCGCTGTTGCCAGGTGGGGGCGGCCTGGCCCGTGAGTGCCCTGCTGATGCCGCCCCTGGTGCTCCTACTCCTCATCGGCAGCGTCGGCAGTTGGCAGGCTGCCCAGTCCAGCGCTTCAGACCTGCTGCGGAGCCCGCAGCAGGAGGAGGCCGGGATGGGTGTGACTCCTCTGCTCCAGGAGCGCAGCCCTCTTCTGCTGCTTCCCGTGGGAAGAGAGCGGTCAGCATGGTTTGATGCGGCATGGTGCCGCTGCTGATCTGCTTTGGATCTATCCTGCTGTTCCTGGCCAGCACAGAAGTCCTGAGCCGCGCCAGGACCGCTGGGCGGCCTAAGCGCTGGGGCTGGGTCCTGGTGGCCGCCGCGCCGGTGCTGCTCATCGTGGGCTCGGTGATCTGGTGGATGTCCCTGAGCCCAGCCGAGCAGGAACGGCAGCGGGCCAAACGAGTGGCGCAAGGTGCGGTCCAGCTCTGCCGCATGGGTGACGGTGTGATGATGGAGGGCGTGGTGTGATCAAGTATGGCCACGTCTGGACTCGCCTTCCTGGTCGCTTTCATAGGCCTTGGGACTGTCAGTGGCCAACTCCGCAGCCGCGGAGGGGCGTCGGCACACCGTGCGGCTGGTCTGGTCGGTGGCGTCCTCCTGGCCCTGCTCAGCACTGGGGTCAGACTGGTCGTGCAGAGCTTGGGCATGATGTGTTCGCAGACAGTGGGTAAGCTGCCCAGTTGATGCGTGCAGGCGGACAGCAGGCCGTGGACCGAGCGTGGAAGTTCTCTGACGCTCCACCCACCTCCGCCGCAGGCGTCCTGCCTGTGAGGCTGATGAAGAGCCGCTGATACCGAGTTGAGCACAATTCTTGAACTGTTAACAACTGTCGTACTGGCCGCGAAGGGCTGTGTTGTAGCGCCAGCATTTCGCCGCAACGAAGGTGCTGAGAGGAGCTGTCAGGCGCAGCCAAAGGTTTTCTGGTGAGCCATGTAGTTGAGCTTCAGTCCGCCCGTGAACTCCTCTTGACGCCCAGTGTGTACGCTGACCGCTATGTCTGCTGCCTTCGGTGACGCCCTGCGCCTGGCCCTGCCGGCCCTGGCCGCCCCACTTCGTCCGCCAGCTGACTCCGCAGACGTGCAGGCTGCCGAGGCGGCGCTGGGCCAGCCCTTGCCAGTGGCTGTCCGGCAGACTTACGCCACCCACGATGGTCAGGACGGCATCCTTCCCGGCGTCCTGTTTGGCCTGACCTGGTTGCCGCTGAAGCGTGCCCTGCAGGAACACACCACCTGGATGGATCTGGCCCAGGAGGATGCCAGCCTGACCAGCGAGCCCGACGGCGCCATTCGGGCTGTGAATTTCAGTCAGGGCTGGCTGCCCTTCGCCACCGACGGCGGCGGCAACGGGCTGGCCGTGGACCTCGATCCCGGCCCGGTCGGCACGCCCGGCCAGGTCATCACCTATGGCCCTGACGAACAGCCCCGCCGGGTGGTCAGCGCCGACCTCACCGCCTTCTATGCCTGGGCCGCCCGAGCCGTCGAGGCCGGCGACCTGACCCTAAGCGGCGACGACGCCCGGTATCAAGGGGCGTCGTCGTTCCTGGATGCGCTGCGAGACTTGCCGCTGCCCTTGGCTTAGCTGCAGCCCTTGCCGATCAGCCAGCTCACGGCCTGCTGGCGGTACGCCGTGCCGTTGGGGCCGCCACCAGCCGCGTTGTTGAACGTCCGTGTGAAGGTGTCGCTACCGATGGTCATCTCGATGGTCCAGGTGCTAGGTGTATTCGTGCTGCTGTTGGGGTAGGTCACGCGCGCCAAGTAGGTCAGGGTACCGTTCGCCAAGCGGCTACATTTAGCGGCCTGGTTTTCGATCTGCACCCAGTTGCCCCGGTTGAAATTCTGTTCCTGTGGGGCCATGTTCGCCCGCTTGCCCCAGCCGCCGAGCTGACTGCCGATGAGATGACCGCCGTCGTACCCGTTGGGGTTATCGAGATTGCCGACTGTGCCCTGGCAGGCGGTGTCGCGGGCGGCGGCCGTGACGGGCGGCAAATACCGGTAGGCGCTGCGGGGGCGGCCCTCAGCATCAATGTAGTAGTGGCCGCCGCTGATGACATGCCACTTGTTGCGCTCGGTACTGGCGAAGCGGGTAGGACAGCCGTCAGCGAGCTGCGCGCTGAGGGCGTCATGGTGCTGGTAGCCCATGCCGTAGCTGGCGAAGAACGCCTGAGCCTGTTCGGGACTCAGGTCTCTAGTGAGCTCGGTCAGCGCTACCTCGCCGCCAACAGCAGCGATCAGGCGGTCATAGGGGTCGGTGACGGCCACGGGGGCCGGGCTAGGCGAACAGGCGGCCAACAGCAGACTGGCCAGCAGCAACGCGGCAGATTGTTTCACGCGACCATCCCAGCACCGAATTGTAAGCATGATGTCAGTCTACCGGCTGCAGTTAAGCTCGCAGGCTTCGCGGCCGCAGCTTCTGTGGTTTCAGGCGCTGGTACAGCTGCACCAAGTTGGGTGGTAGCGGTTTTTCGTGGTTCGAGAAGACTTTGAGGCGCGCCTGGGTCATGCCCTACAGGGCCTCGCGGTCATTCGGGTCTAGGTAGCCCTCGTTTAGGGCGCATCGCAGCGCCGTCACGGTCTCGTCCATGTGGCCCAGATCGTGACGGGCCCAGCAGCAAGATGCGCCGCTCCCCTTGGCCCATTGGCAGGCGCGGCGCACGTCGTCGCTTGCCGGCCACCAGGTCAGCTCGCCCATCAGGTCAGCAGCTCGGTAGGGCGTGGCAGCAACATCACCTCTAAATTATCGTCTGTGACCGTACCTCCCGCCTGGTAAAGGCAGCGAAGCCAACGACTACACCTCCGGACCACCGTCCAGCAGCCGCACGTTGGCGGGGCCTCCTTGCACCCCCATCCTCTCAACGATCTCCATCTCGCCCTCGGTTATGGCCCCACTGTAGGTGGGTCCAGCATTAGGCCTGACGCCAGCAGGAAGATGCCGCCGATGATGCACAGGAAGGCAAACAGGCGCACCAGCGGTTCTAAACAGCCCGCCGCCACCGAGTGGCCGTAGCTGCGAAATTCCTGCACCCCTGAGGCGTTGCGCCGCATGAAGGCCCGCCGGCCCATCCAGACGTTGAGTATGATCCCCAGCACCAGCGCCACGCCACCTATGGTCATCAGCATTCTGGTCTTCACCATGACACACGCCGTGGGCTGCGCTGGCCGGTATCACGCGCTATACAGTGGGGCATGCCGCTCTACCCGTTCCGGTTTCCACCCGAAACCCATGAGCGTCTCCCCGCCGAGTTGCGTGAACAATCAGCCAGCCGTCCGATGCCCTGACCGCCCGGGCGGCGGCGGCCGCGTTCGACAGCCTGTTTCTTGGACTTGGCATGGTGGCTCTAATCGTAGGCGCTGTTGGAGTCGCGAACATCATGATCATTTTGGTGCTGGAACGCCGCTCCGAGATCGGGCTTCGGCGTGCTCTGGGCGCGACCCAGGGTCAGATCCGGATGCAGTTCCTGGCGGAGTCGATGCTACTCGCCAGCCTTGGTGGCAGCGCCGGTGTACTGCTGGGAGTAGGGGCAACAGCCATATATGCCAGTGTGAAGGGCTGGGCCATTGTCATTCCGGCAGAGGCGTGGTTGGGCGGTATCACCTCAGCCGTCCTGATTGGTGCGTTCGCTGGCCTGATGCCAGCTCTACAGGCGTCCCGCCTGCCCCCTGCCGTAGCGCTACGAACGTTATAATACGGACTCCGATTAATTCCTTAACAATGGCCACCAATGGAAGAGGGTTTGGCGGGTAACGAGGTCGGGCTGGGCTTCCAACCAAAGGCATCGTGCCGAGAGCGCTGCCTCTACTTCAGCCAAGCTGTTGAATGCTCGGTTGGCAATGGGCGTATCCGTCAGTTCCCACAGTCGTTCTGCGGGCTGCAATTCCGGCGAATACGGCGGCAACGTGACCGTCTGAATCCCTGCAGGCTGTCCCCCCAACGGCGCAACGTGAAAGCCAGCCCCATCCTGAACCACCAAGACCTGATGGTCGGCGCCCGCGCCGACCGTCTGCGCAAATGATGCCATGACGGTGCCATACGCGTGTTTGTTGACCACAGGGATCAACCAGAACAGGCTCTCACCGGTCTCCGGATTGGCGAAGGCGTAGATATACAACCACTCATAGCCGGGACGAACAGGACAAGTCAACGGTTGTCCAGTGGGCGCCCACACCGGTCGCCGAATCGGTTTGAGCCCAATTCGATGTTCATCCATGCACCACAGCGACACGCGAGGAAAGAGACGCTCCGCCTGGCGGAGCGCCTCTACGAGGACTTTGTTTTGAACGCTTCCTTCGCGGCTTCATCGCCACCACCATGTCGAGGTCGGGGGTGTTGAAGCGTGAACCCAGCGGCCCGCAGGAATTCATAAGTGCGCCCGAGGTACACCGTCAGGCCGTACTGCTCACGGAGCCAATCCTGAACGTCTTTGCCTGACCAGACGATGCCCTGCTCAAAGTCTGTGTGCAGTACGGCTGCCAGAGTCTGCTGTTGTTCCACACTCAGCAACCGGGGCGCGCCCCGGTTGCTGTGACGCCCGTCGCGCAGTCCGGCGAGGCCCAACTCGCGGTAGCGCCCCACCAACGCGTAGGCGGTGACCCGGCTATACCGGGTCACTTGCAGAATCTCCGGCAGAGGGCGTCTTTCAGCGAGTAGGGCCAGGAACTGAGCTCTGCGCCGTTCCACGGCGCAAGTACTGCCTGTGTAGAGGTGCCAGAAGGTGTCGGCGTCATGCGCCAGGGGAGCCGTCATCGTTGTCTGTTTGATCAGATCACGATAAACCTTTTAATCGGACTCCGTATAAGTGAAAGTGGAATTTGCTTTCCGGATGGATGGGAAGCCAGCTTATATTGGCAGGGTTGCAGCAAGTTTTTGGGGTAGAGCAGTGACGTGGTGAACAGGTACAAGCTCTCGGGTGACCTTTACCTAAATGCATCACAGCCGTGGTCTCCGGTCAGTTCAACGCTCCAGACGCCCTCCACAGCCGAGACCTTGGAAGCGTATCCAGCGAGTATCGTTTTCATTCCCGGAATCGGCCTTTCATTGAGGTACGGCTGTTGAATGCTCGGGCATCCTGTGCAGCTTCCAAAGAGGAGCAAAGAAGAGTGGGAGGAAGCAGAGCAGGGCCCCCACGCATACAAGCATCAGCGCCCGCCGGAGCCCAAGCCCCGTTGCCAAGACGCCACCGAAGACGGCCCCCAGCGCCCCGGCTCCCTCAATCAGGAAGCGGTTGCTGGCGGAGACGCGCCCACGGAGGTGTGCTGGCGTGACGATTTGCCGCAGGCTCCACTGCTGCACATTCACTACTGTGAATATCAGTCCACTGATCACCCTTGCCAACGCGAGCACCCCCACGACGACGCCCAACGGTCCACCCATTAGGGGCACCACCAGCAGGCTCAGTACCCACGTCATCGTGCCAAGAATGATCGTCGGGCCGACAGGAAACCGCTGGGCTACGCTGGTCGTCAGGAACGCGGCGGGCAGGGCGGCGAGACCCCCAGCCGCCGCGATCAGACCGATCCACCCCGCGTTCAAATGCAACTCGCGCGTCGCGTAAAGAATGTACTGGGCCTCGAAAGCCCCGGTGAAGAAGATGATGGCCGCGCCGCATACGGCCCAGGCCCCCAGCAGGTGTTGGCGCAGCAGAGCGGACAGCCCTTCCCGCACATCATTCACGACATTGAGTGGTGGAGATTTGCGCGGAGGCGGCGCCTCCGCGCAAATCCTGAGCAAGAAGAGGGCTGAGGCGAGGTAGGTCAGCGCATCGAAGACCAGAGCGAACGGCGCCGTGAGCCACTGCACAATCAAGCCCCCGAGGCCGGGGCCGGCTGAACTGGCGGCGGAATGGCTGACCTGTAATTTGCTGTTGCCATCTAGAATCTGCGAATCAGGTAAGAAGGTCGGCACGTATGCGGAATGCGCGACCTCAAAGACGACGGTCAGGGTACCAAGCAAGAAGGCCACCACATAAAGCTGCGTCAGGGTCAGAACACCCATAATGACCGTCACGGGAATGGAGAGCAGCGAGGCGGCCCGGAGCACGTCCATCCAGATCATCAGCAGACGTTTGTTCTTTATACGGTCCACCCAAACGCCGGCGAAGAGGCTGAACAGAAGTGAGGGGAAGCGTTCGGCTGCTGCCAGATAGCCCATATGAAGTGGAGTGGCGTTCAGGGTAAGGGCGGCGAGTAGAGGCACGGCGAGCGAGGTGATCTGCGAGCCGATGAGAGACACGCTCAGGGCAAACCACACCTGCCTAAAGTTTGCATTGGTCCAGGCCTGTTGGGTGAATGCATGCTCCTGCACAGTCATCTGGTCCAATCTCCTCAGAGCTTACCCCTAAAACTCTATTTGGTGGTAAGTTCAGTTTGAACCTTACCATACGGGAGTATCTTGACGGTAAGGACTTGAGATGACGACGCGAAAGCTAAACAAACAGATTCGGGCTCACGGCAAGGTGGCTGGATTCCCGCGCTTGCTGGGCGGGCGACTGTGCCTGGAGTTCGTGAATACTGTCGAGGGCCGCATAAGCGTGCAGCCAGGAGAGTTCCTGACCGACTACTTCAGCCTGATCCGGTGGGCCTACCACGTCGGACTGATCTCGGATGAGGCCCGAGAAGACCTGTGGGAACAGGCCGGGCAGCAGACCGAACAGGCTGCTGCCCAGTACCGAGAGGCCGTGGCACTCAGGGAGGCGATCTACCACGTTTTCCTGGCCTTATTTCAGGGAGAATGTCTCCCGCCTGAGGACTTGACTGTTCTTCAACGAAGCTATGTTGAAGGGCTCAGGCGCGCCGAACTGCAGGCAAGTGAGTCTGGCGTCCAGTGGAATTGGGCGGCGACCCGTGACTTGGCCGGGGTGAACTGGACTGTTGCCCGGTCAGCGGTCGACCTGCTGACTTCTCCGGACGCCAGGCGTGTTAAGCAGTGCCCAGGGTGTGGGGACTGCGGTTGGCTCTTTTTCGACACGACCAAGAGCGGGACCCGGCAGTGGTGCAGCATGGAAGGGTGTGGCAGCCGCGCGAAGATGCGGCGCCACTACCAGCGCCAGCATGGATCAGGCGCGCTGTAGAACTGGCGCGCCTTACAAATCCGTGTAGGGAACAGCTTCATCAAACCACACCCAGTGCCATGTTGTCCGTCAATATAACTATCAGGACCACGATAAGTGTGCCTGGTGAAAAGGCTTTAGCTGAAATGCGCGCTTCTCTGATCTGATCGGAGACAATCAGAGTGCATTCCTCTTGCAGGTCATGCAGTGTCAGGCTGTACTGTAAGCTGTGCCTGATTATTCAGTTCAGGTGCGCCCTGTGCCACTCGTACCGTTCAGGCGGCGCGAAAGCCTTGTAGAAGGCGCCATTGACCACGCTGCCTTCAGGCCCGCGCCACTACCCTGAGGTCATGGCGACCCTCGTGATTGTCGAAAGCCCCGCAAAGGCCCGGAAAATCGCCGGGTATCTCGGGCGTGACTATCTGGTGCGGGCGTCGCTCGGCCATGTCCGCGATTTGCCCAGCACCAAGGCGGACATCCCCGAGCGCTACCGCGCCGAATCCTGGGCCAGCCTCGGGGTGAATCCGGAGACCTTTACCCCCATCTACGTGGTGCCGGCCAGTAAGCGCGCCACCGTCAAAGAACTCCAGCAGCTGGCAGCCAAAGCAGACCGGATCCTCTTCGCCTCCGACATGGACCGGGAAGGCGAGGCGATTTCTTATCACCTCAGCCGCCTGTTGAAGGTCGATCAGCCCGTACGGATGGTCTTCACGGAAATCACTAAGGAGGCCCTGCAGCGGGCGCTCCAGACCACCCGGCCGCTGGACCTGCGCCTGGTGGCTGCCCAGGAAGCGCGGCGCGTCATTGACCGCCTGGTGGGCTACCAGGTCAGTCCACTGCTGTGGAACAGTGTGGGCGGCAAACTCAGTGCAGGCCGGGTCCAGAGTGCAGCCTTGATGTTGCTCGCGCAGCGGGAGATGGCCCGCATGCGTTTCCGGCCCGCGACATTCTGGGCCATCCGGGCGGACGTGCTGACCCGCCCGAAGTTCACGGCAACCGTCACGCACGTGCGCAGCAGCGAGCACCCGGACGGGCTTCCGATTGCCAAGGCCAGCGATTACACCCAGGACGGCGTGTTGAAGCCAGACCTGCGGGTGCTCGAGATGACCGACGAGCAGGCCCACGCCCTGACGACGTACTTGGACGGGAAAGACGCCACCGTGGCCAGCGTGGAGGTCAGTGAGACGCGTTCGCGCCCCGCGCCGCCGTTCATCACGAGCACGCTGCAGCAGGCGGGCGGCCGGCTCAGCCTCAGTGCGAAGCGGGTCATGGACATCGCACAGAAGCTGTACGAGGGCGGCTACATCACGTACATGCGCACGGACTCGCCGGCACTGTCGGACGAGGCGCTCACCGAAGCGCGGCGGGAGGCGACGCGCCTGTTTGGCCCCGCCGCCGTGCCCGCCCAGCCCCGGCAGTACGCCACCCGGAACAAGAATGCCCAGGAGGCACACGAGGCCATCCGGCCTGCTGGGACCACCTGGCGGGCTCCAGACGTGGTAGGGCTGAGTGGAGACGACCTGGCGGTGTATACCTTGATCTACCAGCGCACTGTGGCCTCGCAGATGCACGACGCGGTGTTCGACAAAACGGTCGTGACACTGACCTGTGGTGCGGCCACCCTTGCGGCCCAGGGGCGAGTCCTGAAAGAGCCCGGGTACCTGCAACTGCTTCAGGACGAAGAGGAGGCGCAGGACGAGCAAGCCCTACCGAAGCTTCAACAGGGGCAGCGCGCGCCGCTGAAAGCGCGGCCGCCGGAAGGGAAGAAAACGTCCCCGCCGACGCGGTACTCCGAGGCCACACTCGTGCAGGCGATGGAGAAGGCGGGCATTGGGCGGCCCAGCACGTACGCGCAGACCCTGAGCACCTTGCAGACGCGCGAGTACGTCCGCAGTGTGGGCCGGCACCTGGGGGTGACCGCGGTGGGGCTGCTGGTGACGACGTACCTGGCCCGCCAAGTGCCGGAGGTGTTGGAGAAGGACTTTACGGCCACGATGGAAGCGGGCCTGGATGATGTGGCTGCGGGCGAGACGACGCGGGTGGCGTACTTGACGCGGTTCTGGACGGAGGGCCTGGCGCCGACCATCAGGAGGGCGTCTCGTGAAGCGCCGAACCTGCCCTTACCGCACCTGGAGGGGACGCGGTTGCGGGCGACGGGCAGTGGGCCGCACCTGGTGCGTGGGGGGCAGAGTGTGCCGCTGCCGGTGGAGATTCTGCCGGCGGAGCTGAGCGAAATTGAGGCGGAGGCCATTGTGCAAGGCGTCTGGACGCCTAAGACTCCCAGGGCCAAACAAACGGGTCCGGGAGATGAGACAGGCACCGCCCCGAAGACAGCCAGGAAGCGCAAAGCCGCTGGGGCCACTTCGTCAAGAAAACGAGCCGCGAAGCCGTCAAAGACAGCGGAATAATCCCTTTGGGTCGCGCGCAGGCGGCATCAACGGGGACGATGCCAGTCGACGTCAGTCGAAGTGTAAGTGTGCCTTGCCCGTGTGGGGCGGGTTCGTTTAGGCGCGGAGGCCTGGTGGTCGCGCGGGTTGGGGCTTGAGGCGCTGGTAGACCTGCACGAGGTTCCCGGGTAAGGGTTTGCCCTGCTCGGACAGCGCTTTGAGGCGTTCTTTGGTCATCCCGTACAGCACTTCCCGGTCGGCCGGGTCCAAGTAGCCTTCGTTCAGACTGGCTCGCAACGCTTCCACGGTCTCATCCATGTGCCCCAGTTCGTTGCGGCGCAGTAACCCGCGCAGGGTGCGTTTCTCCGCCTGGCCCACCGGCAGCAGCGGCGCGCGGCGCACGTCGTCCTCCGCCCAGCCCCAGTCGTCCATCAGGCGGGCACCCCATCAGGCCAGGGCAACAACACGGTCTGCATGCCCGCCTCGCTGGCCCGGCAGCCCACCCGGTCGCCCGGCACCACGCTCACTGGCAGTCGAGCGAGTGCCCAGGTCTCGATGCTGGTGTCGGGCAGGCGCACGCTGGCCAGATGGCCTTCAGCCTGCAGCACCTCGATGATCTCCATCTCCCCCTCGTTCATGCTTGGGCTGGGGTGTCCAGAATCAGTCCGGCCCGGTCCATCTCCGCCAGGATCTCCGTCGCCAGTCCCCGCGCATACGCGATGGCGCGCTCCTCCTCGTCTGGGCGGAAGGTGCGGTGCTTCATCGTCATCCGCTGTGTACGTGGGCTGAACGCCGTCACGCTGAACTCGTTCTTGCCGCCGGGCACCGGCCACCACAGGTACACCACCCCCTGCGGCCCGACGATCTCCTTGAACTCGGCGTTCGCCGAACATGAGCTCGAACTGATCTAGCCGTTCGGGCACGGCGCTCGGCTCGGCCAGGGACCCCACATGCGGCGGGAAATCATCATGCAGCGACCAAGTGACTGTCATGCCCTGAGCGTACACCTGCCGCGCGTGTCACACGGCGTCATCGGCATCGGCCAGAACGTCCAGCCACTCCAAGCTGAAAAAGGCCTGATCGACGCGGGGCTGCACGTCACGCCGGGCATATCGCGTGATGCCTTTAGGCCAGAACCCGCAGAACAGTGGGAGCGGCGCCTTCATAGGGGCCTGGGCCTGACGCAGATGCAACCGGGCGCCATACTCGTCCGCCAGGCACCGCTTCAGTTCCGCGAGCGCGGGCGGGTCTGCCTCCCAATCCGGTGGCACGATGACCAGAAGCACGGGGTGCAGGGCGGCAGGCAGCATGGCTGGATGCTAGGGAGGTGCCACACCGTAACGCGGGTGCCATCTGGGGGTGCACTCGAAGGCACGACGCACTCACTGTCGCCCCTCTGCCTCACTGTCCTTGGTGTCGCTCTGGCGCTGGGTGCGGCCGGGACAAGCACAGGCGCGTGCTGGGGATGACCTTTCACTCTCCGGCGTAAGCCCTGTACGGGCTGCTCAACCTATGAACATCCGCAGCCCTGATTGTGTCCGGAATCGCACGGCTGCTCAACGCGGCGCACTTGGCCGATCAGGGTTATGCGGTGGCCGCACCGGACAACCTGATCCGCGCGGCGTTGGCGGACCGCTTGGGCTGCGACGACTATCTGCGCCGCCGTGTATAGCGCTGGCAGGCAGAACGGGTGTCTACGCCCCTGACATGTATGTCCGCCGCCTTCTTATCTGGGCCTGCGTGTTGCGCCAAGTCCTGACCGCCAAGCAGCCACGGAAAATCTACACTCAGCCCTGAAAAACCAGATTTCAATCTTGAAGACACGAGCCTGATCCGGATGGAAGAAACACGGACACCATGCAGTATCTGTGTTCCGACTGGGCCTTGATTATCTCTAAAACCTCATGCTTCACCCATCATCTTGAGAAGCCTTATAGGGAGTTTCAACTGGTCATCAGAGCGATGGTACTCGCGCTTGACACTACCCCAATAGCCTCTCGATGCACGGCTTAAAATTTCACTGGATGGAATTTGTCTAATAAAACTTTACAGTATTAGCCGAATTGTCTGATCAACTAGGCCTGGTAGGAGAGAGCCGGACGTACAGTAGCGCTACCTCACAGCTCGTCCTGTTCTCACTTTCCTTATCGGTTCAACAGGTGTTTTCGCGCTCGTTGACCCCCGCTTCCTACCATTCAACGGGTCGGCATTTGGTGCCCGCCGAACCTCATGTCACATCAGGCTGTTGTGCGCCTTAAGGAGTTCCCTATGCACCAACGACTGTTGTTCGCCATAGCTGTTACTGCTGCGCTGGTCAGCTGCTCTCAGCCAACCTCTCCATCTCAAGGTCAGACACAATCATCTTTGACCATTGATCTCCGAGGTACAGAATTACACGCCCTCACCCCTGAACAGCGTCTAGGTCTGGAACAAGCGCCACACGTGACCCTTACGCTCCGGGACGGCAGCACCTTCGTCTACGAAAATATTGATGGACAGATGATGCAGGATGGGGACATCATCCTTGGTCATTCCCATGAGGCGCTGGCCCTCCTGACAAAACAGGTGGCAGGCCGCCTTAATGGTCAGGCACTCTCTATTTTTCCAACTGGTAAAGCCAACTGGAGCAACCGAACAGTTCCCTACTTTTGGAATAATAATGTGTTTAGTGCCAGCGAAATCTCAGCCTTGAATGCGGCCATTGACCTCTGGAATTCGCAGGCTGGCAGCGCAGTCCGGTGGGTTTGGAGCACGACGGCTACGAACCGAGTCCGCTTCGTGAGAGGGAGTACGGGGTGCGGCGCATCAGCCGTCGGTTCCGCAGGTGGCGTCCAAGACCTCTCTCTCGCTTGTTTTACCAACAACACCATTCTCCATGAGATGGGCCACGCGTCCGGTTTCCAACACGAGCATCAGCGCTGTGACCGAGATAACTATGTCGTCATTAATCCTGACTACATCAGTGACACTTTGAATTACGGCAAGGGGTGTAGTTGGTCTACTTATGGACCCTATGACTATGACTCCATCATGAATTATTTTCCCCCATATGTGAACGCCCGTACCCAGCCGAGCGGTTCATACACGGGCTCCCCTAGCAATCTTGGGAAAACCAGTCGACTCAGTCCCGCCGATCTCAGTGGCTTGCAAGCAATCTATAAATCCGGTGGCACCACCTACACTGGAACGGTCACTGTTGGCTCGAGTGTCTTTGAACCGAAAACATCTGCTGGCTTCCGTTATGCTGGTGGTACGTTAAAAGCGGTACTCAGTGGGCCGGGCGGCACAGACTTCGATCTGTATCTTCTGCGTTGGAATGGGTCGAATTGGGTGCGCGTTGCGAAGAGCGAAGGGGCAACAAGTAGTGAGTCGATCACTTACAATGCGGCCTCTGGGGATTACAGTTGGGAAATCGCTGCCTATCAAGGCAGTGGCACTTACTCCTTGGCGGAGAGCCGCTAAGAAGCAGCGGTGTTGCGAGAAAACAAGCGTATTGAGGAACGCGGGTTGCCAGCATGTCTGGCGGCCTGCGTTATTGTGTTGATCACGCCTTTAGAACCCGTCAAGGTGTGCTGGCCTACGGCTACCCCTGAGAGGTTAGTCAATGATTGAAGAGTTGGCCGCTCTCCGTGAACAGATGGAACTCTCCACAGGTCATGTTCGGCTGAACCTCCTTCTAGAGTTGGCCTTTTTGTACCGTGATGTCGATGCGCAGCTGGGTGTATATCTTTGCCGGGAGGCTGCTGCACTCGCTGACCAGTACAATGACGCTCCGTCTCAGGCCTTGGCTTTGATTACCGAGGCAATGAATCTTGAACGCCTCGGCCACAATCTACATGCACTTGACAGATTGAGCGAAGCACAAATCATTGTTGAACGCAGCAAGGACGCCTATGTTCTCGCCCGACTCTGGCATGCTCGTGGCATCATTGATGTGACGCGCGGACAATTTTATGAAGCGCTCCGCTCATTTCTGAGATGTGAAGGAGTCAGCGCTGTCTCGGACAATTTATGGCTCCTGAGCTCCGTGCTGAGCAATATTGCTTTGATTTATGATCAGCTGGGCGAACATGCGGCAGCAGCATCCTATCATCAACGCTCTCTCAAATTATCCTTAGCAACAGGTCGGTCTGATGTCCAGTTTTATGCAGTCAACAACATTGGGGTCAATTGTATGTGTCTTGGTCTCTGGAAAGAGGCCCTGGCGTATCACAAGGAGGCCTATGCAGTGGCGAACTCTCAAGGACGTCTCTACGGCGTGATGCTTTCAGCTTTGAATCTGGCAGAAACCTATACGGCGCTTGGTGAGATCGACGCAGCGCAAATTGCTTCGGAGGAGGCTATCCACCAGGCCAGACACCTCCAGGATAAGAAGATTTTAGCCGGTAGTCTTGCGATTTACGCGCAAATTCAATACAACCTTCAAAATTTTGAAGCTACAATCCTGGCCTTGCGAGAGGCGCTTCGTCTGGTCAGCGAGCTGGGAGGGTTTCACAAATCCTCCAGTTACCATCTGCTTCTTGCCGATGCTCTGCTGCGTTTAGGCGAAGATGATCGTGCTTGTTTCCATCTGCACGCGATTCTGGATGTTGGCTTGGCCCTCCCGACAGAAGACCACCTACTGGCTTGTCAACGTCTGGTTCACCTTTTCGAAGCGAAAGGAGAGATTGACACTGCGCGGGCCTATGAAGTCAAACGTCAAGAGGCAGAGACTGCCTTTCAGACTCTACAAGACCACCACCAGAGAAAACTCACTCAGATCGAGAGTTTTGGGTTTGAATTTGCTGGGACTCGGCAGGCGTCCAGTCAAGGTGACAGTGCACATAACACAACGCTGGCTGTGGTGCAGCAGGAGTTGCAGGATGGCTTTGATCGAGCGCGCCGGCGGTTTGAGCCGTTTGCTGTTGTGGTGCTGGCGGTTGACCATTCCGAACGTGTGCCTCTAGAAGCGCTCTCTGCAGTGCAGACCACTCTGAAGCAGTTGTTGGCGACGGCGTATGACACTGTTACTCTGCTGCCCGCCGCAAATGCATTGACCTTTCTGATGCTATCAACGTTGCCGAGCCGTGAGGTGGCGCCACAAGTGCGGAAATTCGTCAAACGCGTCCAAGCCCTAAGGTGGCCGTCATCCCCTGCTCTGCGAGTTACGGCGAGTGCTGGCTGTTGCACCACCCTGGCCTGGTCGCAGGCAGAAGATATGCTGCGGGTGAGCAGTCGTCTGCTCAGCCAGGCACAAGGTCTAGGCGGCAATCAGGTCTGTGCAACTCCGCTTGAGGGACGCCAGTGAATTCAGGTGTGAGCTGAAGGGATTGTGGCCAATTGAGTGGAGGTCGGCTCTGACCTATCTCATTGCAAAAACACGTTGGTGTCGACTGTTCCGTGGCTGTCAGGAGTTCTGATTGGTCATCGGATGACTATGACTACATCATGAATAATTCCCCATCTTACGTCAGCGCAAGGGCCGAGCCTCAGGGATCCTACTCAGGAAATCTGAATGCTCTCGGTGAAATGTATCAACTGAGTGGAACTGATGTCCTCGGAATACGGTCTGTCTGTAACAGATAAAATCTGCCAAGATCTAATCTATACATTCTACAGCTCGTATTTGAAACCGCCCTACGCTGAATCTCATGCGCGGAGATTTTTATCTCTTCGTGCAAGATACACATCCATTTAACTTCCCAGAGACGTTTGAGACATAGGACTTCGGTACCCGATTATTGAAACAACTCCCGATCCATTTTTAGAGTGTGATTTCCATTTGTACTATCCGTTCATCGCCACCCCTTGACCTTGGAGAACCCCCAATGACCCGCGCACTTTTGCCTCTGACTGACCACTACGACGTGCGCCGCGATCTGAGCGGTCACCCCGCCCTCTATCCACGGGTGCGGGGCTTTTCCCTGCTGCGCTTTCCCCTGCTGAACAAAGGCACTGCTTTCACTGAAGACGAGCGCCAAGCGCTGGGGCTGGACGGCTTGCTGGCGCCGCAAGTGGACACACTGGACGAATTGATAGAGCGGCAGTACGCCGATTACCAGCGCCTGAGTGACCCCTTGGAGCAGCACATCTTCCTGCGTCACCTGCAAGACCGCAACGAGGTGCTGTTCTATGCACTGCTGTCCCGGCACATTGAGGAGATGCTGCCAGTGGTCTACACGCCCACAGTGGGCCTGGCGGTGCAGGAATTTAGCCGGATCTACCGGTATCCACGCGGCCTAACGCTGTCGACTCGGAACATCGGCCGCGCCGATCAGGCGCTGGCGAATGTGCCTCTCAACGACGTACGCATTATCGTCGCGACCGATTCCAGTGCCATTCTGGGGATCGGCGATCAAGGCTTTGGCGGCATGGCGATTTCGATTGGCAAGCTGTCGCTGTATACGGTGGCGGGTGGGGTGGGCCCTGACAAGACGCTGCCCGTCGAATTGGATGTGGGCACTGGCCGCGCTGACCTGCGCGCCGACCCGGCGTATCTGGGGGTGAAACACGAGCGCCTGACCGGCGAAGCGTACCTGGCGTTCTTAGACCGTTTTGTAGAGGCGACCTTGGCCCGCTATCCCAAAGCCATCATCCAGTGGGAAGACTTCTCCAAAGACGCGGCCTTCAGCGTGCTGCACCGGTACCGCCGCGTGGTGCCCTCCTTCAATGACGATATTCAGGGCACCGGTGCGGTGGTCCTGGCTGGGGTGTTGAACGCTTGTCGCGCCAAGAACGAGCGGCTGCGCGATCAGGTCATTGTGGTCCACGGTGCAGGTGCTGGGGGCGCAGGCGTGGCGGCAGCCATCCGGGAAGGCCTGCGGCGCGAAGGTCTGACGCCCGAGGACGTGGCCGCGCGCGTCTTTGTGCTGGATTCGCGTGGCCTGCTCACCGATGACCGGCCGATGGAAGAGTACAAACGGGCGCTGGCCACGCCAAAGGCACTGGTGGCGGGCTGGAGTGGCCTGGATCTCGAAAGTGTCGTGCACCAGAGTCGCGCCACCGTCTTACTCGGTCTGAGTGGGCAAGCGGGCATTTTTAGCGAATCTGTTGTGCGCGCCGCCCATGTCAATACCCCCCAGCCCTTGATTTTCCCGCTGTCGAATCCCACCGCTAACACAGAAGCGCTCCCAGAAGACATCTTGCGCTGGACCGGTGGGCAAGCCATTGTGGCCACTGGAAGCCCATTTGCACCCGTCACGCTGAAGGGAATCACACATGACATCGGTCAAGGCAACAACGCCTTTATCTTTCCAGGCCTGGGGTTTGGTGCCGTGTTGGCTGGCGTGCGCGAGATTACCGATGAGATGGTGACGGCCGCCGCCTACGCCTTGGCCGACTACACAGCGCGCGAGTGGCCGGGCCGCACTTACCCTCCCGTGTCCCAATTGGGGGTCGCCAGCGTGCAGGTGGCAGTCGCGGTCATCCGGCAGGCCTTGCGGGATGGAGTGGCGACTGATTTCAGCTTGTGGTCTTTGGACGATGCGGCTCTCCTGGAACTGGTCGAGCGCCGTTTCTGGCAACCTGAGTACCTCCCGTTCCGGGTGGAAGAGGCCGCAAATTGATCCTGATTCAGGCCAGAACGCCGTTGAGGGAGGTGTGAAATTGTGCGCGAGGATGGCCAGGACGACACGCCGTCGGAGTGAGCGTGGCGTCTTGGTGTGAACGGAGCAGGTCTGGGCCTCCACCACTCCATCAACGACCGCTTCAATGCGTTTTTGCGTTCTCGCATGGCAGACTGGCCGCCACCTGGTGTCGTACCGGGCAGTGCTCTTTGATGGGAACACATCCCCCAGGCAGCAGTACACCTTATCCCTAATGCTGGGTGGCCTGCCGAAGTCGGCCACCGCTGGCTGAGCTCAGAGCTCACAGTCGTATTTTGCAGGTTCGCTCGGTAGAGCAGCTCTTGCACGATGTCACCAGATGGGGTTATCCATGCATGAAGCTTATGTCTGTAGACGTCGCTCTGCGTCCCAAAGCCCCACCGAGTTCTGGGGAACCTGCACCGGTTGCCCCTCTTGGGCCGGCAGACGGGCAGTGCATGGAATTGACAATCACTTCTGCACAGCGCTGTGACGGGCTGGTCATCGCTTTAAGTTGTTCGAGCAGCCGTTGCCTCTGATACGGACTCCGATTGAATCGTTTGCAAAAACGATGAAATCCGAGCGGAGCGAGAAGGAGAAAAACGGGTTCCGGACGTGGAGTTGGCAAATCGGCGTTTTCCCGATTTGTCAACGAAACAAAGGGAATCCGTATGAGTGTACGCCTGCGTGCAGGAGGGAAGATCGACACGATCTTCCCTCAAGATGCTCCACCAGATGGATGGGAACGTATTTGAACAGCAGACGGCTGAGCAACAGGGCGACCAGCAGGGCGTTACTCCCCCTCTGATGCGAATACTGTTTGCGGTCGTTGGAGTGTCGTCTGGCCCAGTGGTGAAGAAGCCGGATGACGGCTCAATTGTGATGGAGACGGTCTCGAGCTATACCGTCTCCATTTTTTGCCTTCTGAGAGCTGCTGACCCGGTCAAGGAGTGATCCCCAAACGAGGTTTCAGATGGGGTAATTCACGAGGTCATTCCCAACCGAGGACGCCTCTGTGAACGCCAGAACATTCACGCTCTCCAGAATCTGGAGAAAGAACGCCGGGTCGCCCTGCCATTCCCGCGTGTACCCGAGGTCACGTGAGATCCGCTGCGCCGCCTGATTCAAGAGGCCCAGTTCCTGTTCCAGCACAGCCCGGGACGGAGGCGTGCTGCGCGAGCGCTCCAGGCCAATAGACGCCACCAGACGGCCGTCCCCCTGAAACACTGGGGCCGCGAGGTCACAGCGGTCGGCCGGCTGCCGGCTGACCTCCAGCGCCAGCCAGGCTTTGCGGGTCAGGCCATCCAGCAGCTCCTGGTGTGGGCGGGTGTGTGGGTGCTCGGCCCAGAGGCTCGCCAGGACGCTGCGCCGCACCTCCTGCGGGGCGAAGGCCAGCAGCACCCGTGAGACCGCCCCCGCCGACAGATCCAGCGCGGCGCCCACCTGCACCCGTTCGGCGGGGTGTTCTGGAGACGCCACCACCTCCAGGGTGAGGGCTTCCTGGCTTTCCAGCACAGACCAGCTGACCGCCAACCCCGTCAGGCGGTGCAGGTGCTCCAGGTGGGGCAGCGCGAGGCGGCGCGAGGGCGAGGACGCCATGGCGTTGGCACTGAGCCGAACGAGCTGACTGCCCAGCCGGTACTGCATGTGGTCACGGCGCAGGAACTGATATTTCTCTAACACCCGGATGGCGCGCAGACAACTTGCGGAGGGCAGGCCACTGGCCCTCGACAGCCCTGAGAGGGTCCAGACCGGTTCCTTGGCCGTAAAAAATGTCAGCAGATAGAGGGGCCGCTCCAGCGTGGGCACGGCCGGATCGTCGGAGGGGTTGGTGGACTGGGCAGGGGACATGGAAAGGCCTGTGTTCAGAGCAGAAGGGGGTAAGGTCGGCTGACCCCGTTCAGACGACAAGTCTACCTGTTCGTGACCTTCTGGCCGGCTCATCCCTGACCGGTGGCCATGACCCGGTTGCCCCCCAGGCCCTGGGCCTGGCTGAGCAGGCGTTCTGCGGAGCGCGCAGAGGTGTAGATGCTTCATCACCGAGACTGGAACGCGAGATACGGCGGCCAGCAGCAGTCGCCAACTTCATAAGTCCAGTGTTGGGTGAGCAGAACTCAGTGCACGGGAAAGGATGCTGAATGACCTGGGTCAGAGGGAGTAGAGAAGTAAGGACGAGTGATTTCGGCACTTGTTGCATCAGGTGCTCCAGGCGTGCTGATGAAGGTCATTAGATCCTAAGTCATTCTTTTCGATGAATGAAATTATCTTGGCTCTAGGATCCTTTATCGGTAAAGTTGCCTATACATATTAATTTATTCACACTTTGCTGACATCTACACTCACGTCGTCACCACAACGTTTTTCCTGCACTGCACCTGCGGTGGCCCTTTTGTTCGCTCAGTGAACAATTGTCTGGAGGCTCATATGAATGTACGGCTCGCTACTGGAACCCTTGGCTTGACCCTGCTCCTTGCTGCTTGTGGACAACAGACCCCGACTGCACAGCAGCCCACTGCTCAGCCTAAACTTCAAGGCTCGCTGCCGACGACCGTGACGCGTACAGCTGCCCCTTTGCTGGGCACGAGCAACCCTGCAGCCATTCCTGGCCAATACATCGTGGTCCTGAGTGAAGGCGCTGTCAGCAATCTGTCCGTGCAGAGTGCCGGCGGATTGGTGAGCAGCCTTGGTCTGAACCCGCAGGGCGTGACGATTCAGCACGTCTACGGGGCGGCCCTCAACGGCTTTGCCGCCAAACTGAGCGCGCAGAACCTGCAAACGCTACGCAGTGATCCCCGTGTGAAATACATTGAGCAGGACTCCACCTTCACGGCGAGTGCGACGCAGTCCAATGCCACCTGGGGCATTGACCGTGTTGATCAGCGCAGCTTGCCGCTCAGCGGCACGTACACTTACGATGTCACGGCAAGCAACGTGACGGCGTACATCATTGACACTGGGATCCGGACGACTCACCAGCAGTACGGTGGCCGTGCCGTTTGGGGCATCAACCAGACAGGTGACGGTCAGAACACGGACTGTAATGGCCACGGCACTCACGTCGCGGGCACGGTCGGCAGCACGACCTATGGTGTGGCGAAGAGTGTCAAACTGGTCGCTGTCAAGGTGTTGGGGTGCGACGGTTCTGGTTCCAACAGTGGCATCATTGCGGGTGTCAATTGGGCGGTCAGCAACAAGAGTGGCCCGGCAGTGGCGAACATGAGCCTGGGTGGCGGCTTCAGCCAGGCCTCCAATGACGCTGTGACCAACGCATACAACAAGGGTCTCTTCATTGCGGTAGCCGCTGGCAACAACAATGGCGATGCGTGCCAGATCTCTCCAGCTAGTGCGCCGAATGCATTTACTGTTGGGGCCACCACCAAAGCTGACCGCCGGGCCGATCCGCAGGACTGGGGCTATGACCGCAACGGGAACCCTCTGGGCAGCAATTACGGGACCTGTGTGGATATCCTCGCTCCAGGGACTGGCATTCTCAGCACAGTGAGGACCAGCGATACCTCGGTGGACGATAAGAACTGGAACGGCACCTCCATGGCCACACCCCATGTGACGGGCGCAGCCGCCCTAGTCCTGTCTGCCAACCCGAGCTACACGCCAGCTCAAGTCGCTTCGGCGCTGAACAACACCGCCACGACAGGCAAGCTGACGAACCTCAATGGCAGCCCGAACAAACTGCTGTTCACCAACCCTGGTGGCGGGACCACCCCGACGCCAGACCCTGATCCCACGCCGACCCCCGGCAGCAAGACCTACACCGGCACCGTGAATGCTGGCCAGTTCAGCTACCAGCCCGGCACAGCAGGCTTTACCTATGCGGGCGGTACCCTGAAAGCGACCCTCACTGGCGCCACCGGCACCGACTTTGATCTCTACCTCCTGAAAAAGAACACGAACGGGACCTGGGCCTACGTGGCCGAGAGCGAAACCCCCTCCAGCAGCGAAACCATTACGTACAACGCGACCAGCGGCACGTATGTCTGGGGCGTGTATGGGTACGCTGGCAGCGGTCAGTACACCCTCGTCGAAACAAAATAATCCTCTCCCAGTGGCGGCTGGGGACTGGAGGGGCACGCCAAGGCGTGCCCCTTACTGATTCAGACACCACTGAGAGAGAACCAATCAAACGAAAAACGCTTGTCCGAACTCTTCGCCCCGACGTCCCGACATCTTCGCCGAGGTTCTATGAAACGTCACCTGACCGGGTGTGGCAAGTTGTTGGTGCTCAGAGGTGCGGCGCGTGGTCTGAAGTTCAGACCACGCGCCGCACCACTTCCTGCCACGTCTTGAACGCAGATTGTTGCTGGTAACGACGATGGCGAGCGCGGACAGTGGAGCGAGCGGCGTGGTGAATGTTCGAGACTCGAGCGTGCACGCCCGAGAAAGCCCTGTGCTCGTGGTCGTGACCTGAACCCCCGCTGCTGACGTTCGTGTCGTGGTGTGGAGCGGTGAGAGTGCAGGGTCAGATTTTTGCATCAGGCGGAGGAGATGACTTGGACGTGCTCCACGCTGTGGAGCACAGGAACTTGCCGAAGGGCTGCACCAGAACTCCAGAGCTTGTCCGTATGGATGACCTCCGGCACGTCGTCCTTCCTCAGCAGCCGGGAGAAGAACGATTGGGCGGCCTCCGTGTCTCGGTGTTGCGGTAACACGACGTCCAACACGGCGCCATGCTCGTTGACCGCCCGCCAGAGCCAGTGTTTGACGCCGCCGACATCCACGTACAGTTCATCGAGGTGCCACCGGGAACCACGACGTGGTTCCCGGTGGCGAAGGCGCTGGGCGAAGAGATCGCTGAAGTTGATGCACCAAGTGCGGATAGATTCACGGGTTACGCAGATGCCTGCTCCAACAACAGTTCTTCGATATCGCGGTCGCTCAGGGTCAATCGGTGGGAGAGCCACACAGCGTACCCAATGACCGCGAGAGGGAACCAGTCGCCGGGGAGCTCCTGGCCGCTCAACACCGCGTCACCCTACCCCAACACCTTGCCACAACTTTACTTCAATGCTCCTCCCGTAATGCCACTGACCAATTGCCGGGAAAACACGGCGTACAGCACCATAATGGGTACGATGGCCAGCGTCAGAGCCGCCAGAACTGCGTTGTAATCGTTGACGAATTGCCCTAGAAACGCGCTTGCCCCCAGCACTACCGTTTTGGTCTTCTCGCCTGGTGCCAGGATGAGTGGGAACCACAAGTCATTCCAGATCGGAATCATACTGATGGCTGTCACGGCCCCGATGGCTGGGCGTACCAGGGGCAGGATGAGAGTGTAGACGCGGTATTCGCTGGCGCCGTCAATCCGGGCCGCCTCTTTCAGATCCCGCGGCACACCCTGCATGAAGGAGCGCAGGACAAATACCGCCAGTGGAATGCCCTGCGCCGTGTAGACCAGGATCAGGGCCCAGAGCGTATTGACGAGATGCAGACTGACCATCAAGTTCAAGATGCCCACCGTCCCCAGGCGAATAGGCACCATGATGCCGATAGATAGGTACAGGGCCAAAAGCGGGTTGAGGCGGAAGCGGTATTCGCTGAGTGCGAAAGCTGCCATGCTACTCACCAGCACGATCAGCAGCAGAGAACCAACCGTGACGGTCAGGCTATTGAGAAAGAACAAGCCGAAATTTGCGGAACTGGCCACCGTTTTATACCCTTCGAGTGTGAAGCTCTGTGCGGTGGGCAGCGCAAACGGCTGCGCAAAAATGCTCAGACGGTCCTTGAATGAATTCATGATGATCAGCAGTGTGGGCAACGTCGCCAGCAGACTGAACAGCAGAAGACCTGCGTGAGCCAGCACCTGAGCGCGGCGGCCGACCACTGGCGCACTTTGATCTGCGGCGGTCACAACTCAACCTCATTGAGGCGGCGCTGCCACAGCACGAGGTACAGCAACAGGCCGATCAGAATCAGAAGCAGCATAAAGCCGGCCACTGCTGCGCCCATGTGAGGGTCGCCGGGTTGCAACTGATACCCAAAAAACGTGCGGTAGAACAGCGTCCCCAGGAGATCCGAGGCAAAATTTGGGCCAGCCAGGGCGCCCTGAACGGAATACACCAGGTCAAAGGCGTTGAAGTTTCCCACGAAGGTCAGGATGCCTACGATACCGACTGTCGGGAGAATCAGCGGCAATTGGATGCGCCGGAAAATAGTCCATGCGCCGGCGCCGTCGAGGCGAGCGGCCTCGTACAGCTCATCAGGAATCCGGACCAAAGCCGCCAAAAAGAGGAGCATGGGAATGCCGATGTTCTGCCACACACTGATCAGTGACAGGGTCGAGAGTGCCGTGTGCTCAAGCCCCAGCCACGGCTGATCCAGCACTTCCAAATGGAGTGGCGTCAAGAGGCCGCGCTGCACGCCCCATGCGGGATTCAAAATGAGTTTCCAGACGAAACCGACGATCACCACAGACAACACCGTAGGCGTGAACAGCACTGTGCGGTAAAAGGTGCTGCCCCGCAGGCGGAAGCTCAGGAGCACCGCCAGCAGTAAGCCCACAGGATTTTGGACCAGCATGTGAATCAGGAAGAAGACAAAGTTATTGGCCGCTGCCTTCCACAGTGGCCGGGCGTAGAGCTCTGTGGTGAGCAGGCGAGCGTAATTCTCAAAGCCGGCGAAGTGGACGGCCCCTTGAGCTGTCGTGGACTGCAGGGACAGCCACAGGGACGACAGAATGGGATAGATCATGACCAGTGTGTAAATCAGCAGAGCAGGTGCAAGAAAGACGAAAAGATGCCACGGCAGGGGGCGTCGAGTCATAGGGCTCCTTCAGAGGGCGCCGCCCACCCAGGGGTTGGGTGGGCGGCGGATGGAAGCAGTGGAGGCGCGCCTTTTAGGCGCGTTGGCCTGGATTCACTTGCCCTTCTGCGGCGCGTACCAGCTGGCGAGATTTTTCTGCACCAGATCGGCGGCGGCCTGCGGGGTCATAGTCCTGTTGAGTAGCTGTGATGAAGCATTCCACAGGTCGTTTTCGTTGTTAGGATTGGCATTGCGCGACAGGATCTGGTACGAGGTCCGGAAGCTCTTCCCGCACTGGCTGCGCCACTTCAGAAAGTCCTGAGCGACCGGGTCTTTGACCGTGTACTTCACGTTCGCCAACGGGAAAAAGCCGGGTAGTGCGTTGGCGTAGAGTGAAGCGAAGGTGTCCGAAGCGACCCAATTCAGGAAGGTCTTGGCGGCGGCTTGATTCTTGCTCGCCGCGTTGATGCCCATGCCGATGTCGGGATGGTCATCCACCACGCACTTCTGACCTGCAATGGAGTACGGCGCGAAAGCCCCGAGGTCCATCTTGGGGTTCATCTGCCGGAAGGTGCCAATGTCCCAGCTGCCGGCCGGATACACGGCGCCCCGCCCCTGCGCGAACATGTTCTGCGCGTCAGCGTAAGCCAACGCCTGATAGCCACGCGGCAAATAGGGCTGCCAACGGGCGAGCGCCTGCCACGCCTGCAAAAACCCGCCCTTGTTGTACTGGGCCGCGCCGCTGATCAGGCCCTTGCGCCCGGTCTCGCCCTTCCAGAGGGTCGGCCCGATGTTCTGGAAGCCCATGGTCGCCGCCTCCCACTGGTCCTTGGTGCCCATGACCAGCGGCTCGTACTTGCCGCCCTGCTTGACCTTGCCCAGCAGCGCCAGGAACTGCGCTTCAGAGGTAGGGGCACTCAGCCCCAGTTCTTTGAAGACCGCCTTGTTGTACAGGAACCCGTGAATGACTGATGCCATCGGAATACAGAAGGTCGTCTTGCCGTCATCGGTGGACCAGGCGGCTCGAGCCACTGCATCAAAGTTTTTCAGGCCGCTCAAACCCTTGAGGCTTACTAGCCGTTTAGCCGTATAGAGCTCCAGGCTTTTGTCGAAGGGTCGACAGGTGATGAGGTCGCCAGCGGTGCCCGCCTTCAGTTTGGCATCCAGTACAGCGTTGTATTCCGGGGGCGCGCTGGGTGAGAAGACGACGTGGATGTCCGGATGGGACTTCTCAAAAGCGGGAATGATCGTGTCACGCCAGATTCTGAGGTCGTCGTTGCGCCAACTTTCGATGGTCAGTGTCGTCTTTTGAGCTGCGGCAAGACTGCTGGCGAGAAGAAGCGAAAGGGAAAGCCAGAATCGTTTCATGCATGACCTCCGCTCCAGGCACAGAAACCTGTGGCGCCGCACCTGAAAATTAATTTTATCAACCATAGACCAACAGAAAAAAACTTGCAAATGGACGAATGGTCAGCCAAAGGTTGCCGCCTTTTGTGAAGGGTCTGACTGTACCTATACGTGTTCAATTCCAGCTCGTTGAGAGCTAAGGGTTCAACCTAAATTGTTTGAACCCTATGACCTGTAGCCCAACAGGTGTTGGGTCTCTTCTCACTGGTCACTTGAGGAGTGCCCACACCCTAGAAATATGACCTCACGTCCGTATACAGCCCTGGCAGCCCTGCTCTTCTTGGCGCCGGCTTCGCTCTCGTCATCGGCCGAAGCCCAGGTCATGAACCGGCCACAGGACGTCATCATCAGGTATTACAATGCGCTCGGCCACAAGGACTACGCGGCGGCCTACGCCCTGTGGGACCGCAACGGCCAGAACAGCGGCAAGAGCTACGCGGCCTTCAAAAACGGGTTTGCTCAAACGTATGCCACTTATGTTGCTATCACCGGACCCGTGCGGGTTGAGGGCGCCGCCGGCTCACTGTACGCCACTGTGCCCGTCAAAGTCACGGCCCAACTCAAGACTGGTCAGCAGCAAGCGTTCTCTGGCACCTACGTCGTGCGCAAAAACAACACAGGTGCGGGAGTACAGATGTGGCGGATTGACCGCGCAGCACTGCGCTGAAGATGGCCTGACCTCAGGCGGTTGTCGCAAGTTGCTGAGGCAGAGTGACGCGGTGATAAGCTTCCTGTTGACCGATTTCCTCTCGCAGTGATCGGCTATGCCGTCTGGCTCTACCATCAGTTCACGCTCAGCTACCGTGACATTGAGGACCTGCTGCTGGAACAGGGCTTCTGCGTCGCCCATGACTCCATTCGGACTAGGTGCATCAACCTCAGTGATCTCACTGCTCGGGGTCTCCGTCACCGGGAACCCCGCCCTGGTTCCCGGTGGCATCTGGACGAGATGCAGATCCTGTCGGCCAATTCATTGATGGGTGCAGACTCTGCACATGTCCCTGAACATCCAGCCCCTGGAGCCCATCCCTGAAGAAACCGCTCAGGTGGCCCGGCTTGCCTTTCCCAAGGGCCCAGTGGCAACCAGGCTGCGGGATGCGTTCCAGCAGCTGTATCGGAATGAATCTTTCCAGACGCTGTCTTCGCGTCGAGGCCCACCTGCGTTTTCTCCCTGGCGGCTGGCCTTGGTGACGGTACTGCACTTCATGGAGCAGTTGAGTGATCGTCAAGCGGCCGATGCGGTTCGGGGACGCACCCACTGGACATACGCGCTCGTCTCAGAATTGACGGATCCTGGCTTCCACTTGAGTGTCCTGTTCGAATGTCGCAGTCGCTTGGTAGGCAGCAGCGCGTGTGCGCTGCTGCTTGACTTGATGTTGGAGCGGTGTCGAGCAGAACAGCTGGTCAAGGCGCGAGGAAAGCAACGAACCGACTCACCCCATGTTTTGGCGACGGTGCGCGAACTTCATTTGACCGAGCTGATCGCCGAAACGCTGCGGGCCACATTGAATGATCTCGCCACCGTCGAGCCGGACTGGCGGCGAGACGGGGCTCCACCAGCGTGGTTCGAGCGCTCCTCATGACGGATTGAGGAGAAACATCTGCCGCACGCCCGGCTGGCCCGCACAACCTCTGTCATTCAGGTGGGGCAGGACAGTTTTGCCCTGCTGGACGCCATTCAGGCCTACGACGCTGGAGGGTCAATTCAAGTCCTGTGGGAACGTCCTACGGTACAGATCCTTTGGCAGGTGTGGGCGCACCACTTTGAACGCCAAGCGAAAGCTTGCCGTTGGCAAGAGCCTGGAGAATGCCTGCCGACCAGTGAGCGCGTGCATTCCCCCTACGACCCTGAGGCCCATTTCAGCTTTACCGCCGCACCTAAAGTAGTAGGAGAGCCAGACAGAGGATCACATCACGGCGGGGGGAAACCGGTCGCCCGCAAGCTTTTGACCGCTCAGCACCGCGTCACTCTATCCCTACACCCTGCCACTACCCCGTTGAGCGGAAACGCATGAGGTCCCCGTAGACCAGGGTGTCCACCACCAAGGCATCTTCACTACTGGCAATCATCCGCCGCTCTCCCGTGGGGCTCCAGGTTCCGCTTTGGCCACAGGAGGTCCACCCCAGACCCGACCCGCCGTGATTGGCAAGCAGGGTGAAGACCCGGTGATCCATTGCCCGACTTGCCAGGTGCAGGTCCAGCCGACGCTCCTCACCCTGGACGTACACCGCCGACACCGCGTACACATCCATGCTTTCCTGCACAGCGCTGAGCGCATGGGCAGGGAAGGCCACGTCAAAACAGATGGCGAGGGCGATCCGCCAGCCGTCTACGGTGAGCACAGTTGGGGCGCACGTCCCAGCCTCAAACAGGCGCTGTTCCTGACCGTGCAGATGTGTCTTGGCTGCGGTCACAATGTCGCCGCTGGGGGTGAAAGCCAGCATGGCGAGGCGAGGGCGGCCAACCTCATCGTGCAGCGCTGCCCCGACAATGATCGTCAGGCCATCGGCCACAGCCGCATCCCTCAAAGGAAAGAGCCGGGCGTCCGCCGCACTCACCCAGAGCTCCGGGCGACTCAGCAGTGGAAGATCATATCCTATGAGAGACAGTTCTGGGAGAAGGAGAATCCGTGCTCCCCGCCGCGCAGCTGCGTGGGTCAGGACGACGGTTCGCTCCACGTTGTGGACAAGGTCACCTGGGGTGGGGGTGTACTGCGCCGTAGCAACCGTAAGGGTGGCATGAGGGATCCTCATGCGTTCCCCCACTCGAACTGAGCTTGGCTCCAAGATAAAAGCTTCTGCTGCACTTCTGTGCCAGAAAGATCTGAAGGGGCCCCAGAACACGGGGTAGTTTGTGGTAATTCCAGATAGGTCAACATGTTGTCCCTTTAGTCCTTCGGAATGAAATGAGGTGGAGCGCTCTCACCGGTTTGAAGAAGCGATGACAGTCAAGGTGACTGGAGAGCGGCCAATCACCAGTACGGTGCCAACCAGACGGTGTGGGTCGTCCTGCCACTGGGCAGCCGTGTAGCGGCCTGCCATTTTGCCAGAGGGCGGCCACACATGGGCGACAGATGCGGCGAGATTGACATGGTGGAGAGTGTCCAACTGGACTTCACCGAGCTTAATCAGGGCTTCTTTGTGGGTCCACAGGCGTGCCATGGCCTGTGGCCGGCTCAGGACGTTGCAGGCGGCCAGCGCAGTGCGCTCCTCGACATGAAACACCTGAGCGTTTTGAAGCAGGGCTGGCGGGAAAGTGTCCCAGTGTTCCACGTCCACACCCACTGGCTGCAGCGACGCCGCGGCCGCCACGGCCAAGCGGGTATGACTGAGGGACACCTGCACCTGCGGCTGATCTCGGAAAGAGGGAGGGCCGTGCGCGCCTCCACAAGTTGGACAGCGCTGCTGCAGGTGGAGTCTGGAGGCGCATATGCCAGTCAGCTGCGCGGCCACATGGCGAGCGAGGCGGTGCGCGGCAACATAGGCGTAGCGGTCGTGCGTGTGCCGGAACTGGTCTGCCCGGGCCTGTTCGTACGGTTGGAGCGGCCAGGGCGGGAGGGTGTCCAGCACGGCTTGACTGGTGCCCCAGGCAACATGGGTGGGAAAATGGTCAGTCACATCTAGCGCCTTCTAGGTCTTGCGGGGTCAAGCGCTGCAAGTGGAGCGCTTGACCCAACCGCTTGGTCACTGCAGCAGGAACGTCAAGCCAAAGAACACGGCGATGCCGGCGCCGCTGGCCAGCAACAACTGCTTCGTGCGGAGCATCAGCAGCAGGGTGGCCGCGCCCCCCGCGAGGGCCGGGGCTGCCCCCCGCAGGCCAGTCCACTCGCCGCTGGGGAGCAAGAGTGCGGGCACGACAATGGCGGCCAGTACCGCTGGCGGCACGTACCCCAGAAACGCCTTGACGGGTGCACTCAGGGCGCGGTCTTTCCAGAGCACCAGGGGCAGGTAACGGGGAAGGAATGTGACGAGGCCCATGGCCACGATCAGCAGGGCAGTCTGGGTCGGTGTCATGGGGTTCCTCCGTGGGCGCGGCGCTGCTCGATCTGTTCGCACAGCACGCCGACCAGCGCGCCCACGAGAATACCGGCGATCAGGCCCAGGTTATAGGGCAGGGTGTGCGTGAGCAGCGCCACCAGTCCGCCCGTGGCGGCGGCCGTCCAGGCCCGCCAGTGGCCCAGGGTGGAGGCGAGCATTGCGGCGAAGATAGCGGTCATCGGGAAATCCAGGCCGTGCTTGATGAGATCTGGGAGGGCTTCGCCGATCAGCATGCCCACCACGGTCGCGGCGAGCCAATTGACGTACATGACGCTGGACGCACCGACGAAGAACCACGGCCAGGACGGCTGCTGGCCTTCGGGGGTCTTGAAACGCTCCATCACGGTGAAGAACACCGCGTCGATCAGCCCGAAGGCGAGCAGGGCCCGCCACCTCGGCGAGAGGCCCTGCGTATGGGGGCGCAGCATCACGGCATAGATCAGCATCCGCAGACTGACGATCAGGGACGTCAGCAGGATCGCGGTGACGGTGCTGCCGTCCCGCAGCAGCGCAATCCCGATGAACTGCACCGTGCCGGAGTTCGTCAGGGCGGCCAGACCAAAGGTCTCCAGCGGGTGTAACCCACTGGTGACACCGAATGCACCTGCAATCAGCCCCATCGGGAAAGCAGACACCAAGAAGGGTGACATGGCCCGCACGCCCTGCCGCAGTGCCGCGCGGGGCGTCAAGACAGGGAAAGGAGCGCCGGCTGGGAAAGTAGAGGTGGTCATGGGGCTCCTGTCAGGCCAGGACGGCGGGCGCCGCGGCGGAGGTAGAGGCGATGAGGGCCGCCACCTGCGCCGGCTGGGTGCGGCAGAAGTAGTGCCCGCCACGCTCCAGGGTATGCAGGGTGACGTGGGAGGCGCAGGTGTGCCACGCGGCGTCCGGGGCGAATTCAGTGTGAGTGAGGGGATCGTCCTGCGCTATGACGACCGTGAGTGGCGCGCGCAGCGACCGGTCCGCCCAGTGTTCGCTGAGCGTGGCGAGGTACTGGTTGGCCCCCACCGCGTCGTCCCGGAAGCGGCGCACCATGGTGGCGCCCACGTCGGCGGCGACCCCGTCGAGTTCCGCGTAGCCAGTGGCGGTCACGAGGTAGTCCAGGACGTCCGCGTCCGACATGGCCTGCATGGTCTCCACGCCCGAGAGGGTCTGGGCGCGTCCAGCCAGCACCTTCCCAGCGACGAAGACGCGCTCCACCTCGGCGCCTGCCTCTTCCAGCAGGCGCGCAGTTTCAACCGCGACGGCTGAGCCCACGCAGTGACCCCACAGCAGGACGGGGCCCTGAATTTCACGGGTGATCACGTCTCGCAGCTGCGCGGCGAGCGCGGGCACGTCCACTGGGCCTGCGCGCTGGGCGTCGGCAAGGTCAACAGCGTACACGGCGACCCGTGCCCCGCGCGCCTGGAGGGCCTGGGCCAGCGGCTGGAAGTTGATCGCGTTGCCACCTGCATAAGGCACACAGATCAGCGTGCGGTCTACCGGGAGGTCCGCCGCGCTGACGCGGTGCAGGATCTGTGCGGTGGCCGCTGCTTTCTCGTCGGCCACCCGGGCCAGGGTGCTCAGCTGGGAGTGCCGCATCACGTCCAGCAGCGTGACGCGCCCTTCCAGCAGCAGCGCCACCCGCAGGGCCGCCAAGGAATTCCCGCCGAGGTCGAAGAAGTTGTCGGTGGCACTGATGGACCCGTACGGGACGCCCAGCAGGTCGCTCCAGACGGCCGCAATGCGCTGCTCGGTGGGGGTGGCAGGCGGGAGGTGGTCACCCTGGACCGCGGCGGTGGCCGTTCCCCGATGGAAGATGCGGCCCTCAGCAGGCGCGGCCTCCAGGGCGCCTCCAGGCAGCATACGGACCCGGCTCGCGTGGCCGGGTCGCCGACCGGGTGTGCCGACCGGCGCCAACTGCCCGGCGGTGTCCAGGATGGGCGCGCCGGAGATGAGGAGGGCCTGACGTTCAGCCTCGCCAATCAGGCTCGCGCCGCCGTGCTCCGCATTCAAGTCAGCGGTCATCAGCTCGAACGCGCGGCGGTAGTACCCGCCCATGCGCTCCACCTGCGCCGGGGTGAACACATGGTCGTGAAAGTGCAGACTCAGGCGAACGTCGTCCGTGAAGAAATGCCGTGAGAACTCAGCGCGCAGCACGAATTCCGTCTCGGAGTTCGCGCGGACGTCCAGCAGCGCGAACTCTGGGAGACGCTTCAGTTCCTTAAGGAGGTAAAAGTGCGTGTAGTTGAACGCAGTCTCGAACAGAATGTCCTGCGTGCCAAAATCCTGTTTCATGCGCGCCATCGGGTAGCGGCGGTGCGGGAGCAGCGCGGTTTCTGCGTCGTACACCCGGCGGATCAGGTCCGACCAGCGGCCTGGCGCGGCTGACACCCGGAACGGCACGGTGTTCAGAAACAGCCCGATGGCCTGCGTGGCCCCCTCCACCTCCGGGCGGCCGCTGTGTTCATAGCCGGTCATGACGTCTGAGTCGCCGGACAGCACGCTCAGGACCTTCAGATGGGCGGTCATCAGCACCGTCTTGACCGGCACGTTCAGGCGTTCAGCCAGCGAGAGGATCGCGTCGGACAGCGCGCGGGGCAGGTGAACGTCATGGAACTGCACGTTCAGTGCGCCGCCCGGATCCTGCTCTGGCGACCAGCGGGGCAGGTGCGTGAAGGGCGCGCCGTCTAAGACACTCAACCAGAATGCCTGACTGTCCGGGTTGGCGAGCGCCTGCCGTTCGAGGCCCATGTAGTTGCGCAGGTGGTTGTCCACGGCGGGCGCGGTGACCAGATCGCCGCTCAGCAGTTGGTGGTAGAACCCGAACAGCTGCGTGTGCACCAGCGTGATGCTCCAGCCGTCCAGCGCTGAGTTGTGCTGGCTGAGGGTATAGCGGCACAGGCCGTCACCAAGCACGTGCAGGTGCAGCCGCACCAGGCCGCCGTCCTCCCACACGAATCGGTGCGCTTTCTCATCTCGTAACCACTGCTGGTACCAGGCGTCCTGCTCCTCGGCACTCAGGCCGCGCAGGTCCGCGGTGAACAGTGGCAACGGCAGTTCCTGGTGTACCAGTTGCAGCGGCTGGCTGAAGCCGGTGAGATGGTAGCTCGTGCGGAAGATGGGGTTGCGCTGCACCAAGAGCCGCGCCGCGTCGCGGAAGCGCTCCAAGTCGATGGGCGCCTGGATGATGTAGCTGATGATGTCGTGGTACTGCGCGGTGCCGAACGTCAGTTCGTTCTGGAAGATTAGTCCCTCTTGCAACATGGACAGTGGGTACGCGTCCTCCAGGTCTGCCGGGAGTCGGGCGCGGTCGATCTCGCTGATCAGCTCGAACGGCTGCGCCTGATGCTGCTCCTGCGGCCCATGTGGCGCCTGCGCCAAGTGCGCGCACAGGGCCGCGACAGTCGGGTGCGCGAACAGCTGCTGGAATGTGAAGGTCAGGTTGTGCGCGCGGGCCCGGGCAAGCACGGTCACGAAGTGAATGGAGTTGCCGCCCAGCGCAAAGAAATTATCGTGGATGCCAACCCGCTCTACGCCCAGCACATCCTGCCAGATTGCGGCGAGCGCCGCCTGCTGCTCGGTCTCTGGCGCAGCGTACGGCACCCCCGCCGCGTGTTCTGGGTCTGGTAGGGCGCGGCGGTCGAGCTTACCGTTCGGGGTCAATGGGAAGGCCTCCAGGACGGTCAGGTGCGCCGGTACCATGAAGTCCGGCAGAGCCGCGGCCAACTGCTGGCGCAGCGCGCTGGGGTCCAGATCCGGGTCGCCCACCACATACCCGCACAGCACGTCCTGACCGTCCTGGCCCGGCCGGGTGAGCACCACAGCGTCCATGACGCCGGGCGCGCAGCGCAGCTGCGCCTCAACCTCCCCTAACTCGATGCGGTATCCGCGCACTTTCACCTGATGGTCGATGCGGCCCAGGTACGCCAGCGCCCCGTCGTCCTGTAGGCGGACCAGGTCCCCGGTGCGGTAGACACGGTCCTCTCCGGCGTCAGCAAGAGGTATGAACCGCTCGGCAGTCAGCTCTGGGCGCCGGTGATACCCGCGCGCCAGCCCCACGCCCGCGAGGCACAGCTCCCCAGGCACCCCGACAGGCTGCACCTGCCCCGCGCCGTTCACGACGTACACGCGCGTGTTGTCGATGGGACGGCCGATCGGCACGGTGCCCGGCAGGTCCGGCGTGCAGAACTGATGCGTGACGTCCACCGTGGCCTCGGTCGGCCCGTAGAGGTTCACCAACACCGCGCCGGTCACCGCGTGCACCAGCGCATTGAAGCGCCGCATGTGATGCTCGCCTAGCGCCTCGCCACTGGCGAACACCTGCTTCAAAGACGCCAGTCGCCCCGCGGCGCCAGTCGCGTCAACGTATGTGAGGAACGCCTGGAGCATGGACGGCACGAAGTGCAGGGTGGTCACGCCCTGGGTTTCAATGGTGCGCACCAGCAGTTCGGGATCGCGTTCACCGCCTGGGGCGAGCAGGCACACGCGCGCCCCAACGAAGAACCACCAGAACAGCTCCCAGACCGATACGTCGAACGAGGTAGGCGTCTTCTGGAGGATCACGGACGCGGGCGTGAGGGGGTAAGCGCGCTGCATCCACGCGATCCGGTTCATCACCGAGTGATGCTCGACCAGCACGCCTTTGGGGGCGCCCGTCGAGCCGGACGTGTAGATCATGTATGCCACGTCCCGCGCTGTGCCAACCACCGGCAGCGCCGAGGCGTCCGGCGAGTAGCTGAGCGGGTCGTCCAAGTGAAGTACCTGCACGGCAGGCGGCAGGGCGGACTGCAGCACGCCCTGCTGGGTGAGCAGCAGCGTCGCGCCGCTGTCCTCGAGCAGGTACGTGATGCGCGCGTCAGGGTAGCTTGGGTCAACCGGCAGGTACGCCGCGCCTACCTTGAGGATCGCCAGGATGCCGGCCAGCATCTCGGGCGAGCGGCGCGCTGCGATGGCCACGGTGCTGCCCGGCTGAACGCCGCGACCCTGTAGCGTCCGGGCGAGCCGGGTGGCCCGCGCGTCCAGCTGCGCGTAGGTCAGGCTGCCGTCGTCCGTAACAACCGCCACCACGTCCGGTGTGGCCTGCACCTGCCGGGTGAACTGTTCGTCCAGTCGCCGCGCTGCCGGGTAGGGCGCCGCCGTGTCATTCACTGCGTCCAGCAGGGTCTGATCGTCTGGCGTGACCAGCGTCACCTCGGTCAGCGGCGCGTCCGGCGCCGCCAGTGCCCCGGTCAGCAGCGCGAACAGGTGCCGGGCCAGCCGCGCCGCCCCTTGCGGGCTGACCGGGCCACCGATCTGCAGGGCACGGGTCTGCGGAACGAAGGTCAGGTGCAGACCCGCGGCCGGAGTGGGGCGGTGCAGCCCCTCCGTGCCGATCACCACGTCGAAGAGAGGCGCGGCCTGATCCGGCTCGGCGGGATCGCGGTGCACCGCGACCGGGTAGTCCTGATGTTGGGCGGCCGCCACGGTCACCTGCCGCGCCTGCTCCAGCCACTGCCGAAATGTCAGGGTGTCGTCGGCCTGAAAGCGCAGCGGCACGGCGTCTTGGAAGGTGCTTGGTACGTCGCCCGGTCCGGCGGGCCGCAGCGGCTGGCCGATTACCAAGTCAGCGTGACCGGTGTAGCGGTAGAGGAGTGCCGCGACGCCAGCGGCCAGAAGGGCGTGCAGCGCGTCTGGATCGGAGCGCGAGACCCGCTGCAACTGCACGTCCAGTTCTGCCGGGAGGGAAAATATTTCATTGGTTGTGCTGCTGGTCAGGTGCGGTTCGCTTGGGAACGCGGAACGCTCCCAGGGGGTGGCGAAGACCGCCGTCCAGTACGCCCGTGCCTGTGGCCGCTGCGCCGCCGCGACTCTCAGTTGACCGTTGGTTTCGATGGATTGCATGGGGCTCCTGCGCGCGTCACAGCGCGAAATCAAGGGAAAGCGAAGGGGACGCCGCGGCCTCCGGGCTGACCAGCAGGTCGCCGAGCGGCGCCAGGGGCCGGGCCAGCGCCTCGTCCAGCAGGCGCAGGTACAGGGCGCTGAACGCCTTGACGGTGGGTAGGTCGAACAGAGCCGTGGCGTACGTCCAGGCGGCCGTCAGCTGGTGAGGATGATCTTCAACCTGTACGTTCAGGTCGAACAGCGTGCGGCCAGTGGTCTCTGGCCGCCACGCGGGGGTGGTCCCCAGGACGTCCGTGCGGTGCAGGGCGGTATTTTGCAGGGCGAACATGCTGTCGAACACTGGGTGACGCTGCGTGCCGGGTGCCCCCAGCTCCTGCACCAGCTGCTCGAATGGGTAGTCCTGATGCTCAGTGGCAGCCAGAGCGGCGCACGCCACCTCTTGCAGGTGCGCGGTGAAGGTCAGGTCTGGGGCCGGGCGCAGGCGCAGCGGGAGGGTGTTCACAAACATCCCCTGGGCCGCATCAAAGCCCGGCAGGTGCCTCCCGGCAAAGGGCGTGCCGACACGCACGTCCGGCTGTCCGGTGACGGCCGCCAGCCAGTGGCTGTAGGCCGCCAGCAGCACATGGAAGGTTGACACGCGCGCCTGGCGGGCCAGGGCCCGCACCTGACGGGTTCGGGTCTCGCCCAGGTCCACGTTGAAGGTCGCGCCTTGGGTGTCCCGCAGCAGCGGTCGGGGCCGGTCCGTGGGCAGATCGGCTCCGGCGGGTGCATCCCGGTACAGCTCAGTCCAGAAGGCGCCCTGAGCGCTGGTGTGCGCGGCGCCCGCCGGGCTACGCTGCCACGTCGCGTAGCGGCCGTACGCGGCGTCTACGGACGCGCTGCCGGTGCCGGGTTCCGCCACGCGGCGCGCCCACTGCGAGAGCAGCAGTGCTAGCGCGTGCCCGTCGGTCAGGAGGTGGTGGATGTCAAGCGCCACCAGCGTGTGATCAGCGCCGGGCCGCACCGCAATCCGCCATAGGGGCGCCTCATGCGGATTAAAGGGGGCCACCAGGGCCCCGAGTGGGTCGGGGGCACCGTCCGGCAGGGGCGTCCAGCGCGCCTCCAGGCGGGGCACGACCTCCTGCGTGGTCTCAGCGTCGCCATGGCGAAAGTGGGTGCGGAGAATGGCGTGCTCATCAACGAGGCTCTGCCACGCGGCGAGCAGCCGGTCCGGATCAACCACACCAGGCAGCCGCACTTCGAGAGGCAGGTTGTACGCCGCGCTGCCCGGCTCCTTGACCTGCTCGATGTACACGCGGCGCTGCTGCGCCGTGGCCGGATAGCGGGCCTGAACCGGCACGTCCGGCACCTTCAGTGGCGGGTGCGTGCCAGCCGCGTCCGTCCGGGCAATCAGGGCCGCGACGCTGGGCGAGCCAAACAGCCACCCAGCCGGGCAGCGCCGCCCGGTGGCGTGCTCCACCTGCGCCGAGACCAGCGCCGCCGTGAGCGAAGAGGCGCCCAGTGCCAGCAGGTCATCGTGCGGTTGAAGCTGCGGAGCGTCCAGCGCCCGTGACCAGGCCTGCAGCAGCGCGGGCGCGAGGTCACGGGCCAGTGGCGCGTCCTCGGTCACTTCATCTGCCGGAAGGGCGCGGCGGTCTACCTTGCCGTTGACGGTCATGGGTAGCTGCGCCAGGCGCGTCAGGCGGGCGGGCACCATGTGGGGCGGCAGCGCCTGGGCCAGCGCCGCCTGCACGGCCGGGACCGTGACCTCGCCACTCAGGTAGCCGTGAAGGTATACCTCCTGCGTGTGGGGCCGCGTGCGGGCGACCACCACCGCGTCCGTCACACCCTCACAGGCGCGCAGGGCCTGCTCGATCTCCCCGGGCTCCACCCGGAAGCCGCGCACCTTGACCTGCTGGTCGCGCCGGCCGAGGTACTCCAGCTGTCCGTCTGGTCGCCACCGGGCCAGGTCGCCCGTCCGGTACAGGCGCCCGTCCGGACGCCAAGGGTCAGGCAGGAACTTTTCCTGCGTGAGTGCCGGGCGCCCGTGGTACCCAGTGGCCACGCCCTCGCCGCCCACCACCAGTTCGCCCACGTAACCGGGCGGCAGAGGATGCCCGTACGGGTTGCACACCATGGCGGTCGACCCCGGGATAGGCCGGCCAATTGGGGCGGCCCCGCTCTCGCCTGCCGTGACGGGGTATAGCGTAGAGATCACGCTGTTCTCGGTGGGGCCGTAAGCATTCAGCAGGCGCAGATCCGGGCAGGCGGCCAGCACGGCCTGCGCTGGACCGGCGGGCAGGACGTCGCCGCCCACCAGCAATTCACGCACCCCTTGGAAGGTCCGGGGGTCATGCGCGGCGAGTTGCGCGAACAGCGCGGCGGTGATCAGCGCTGTCGTGGTGCCATGCCGCGTGAGGAACGCGGCGAGCGCCGGAGCGTCAAGCAGCGTGTCACGCGGCGCAATCTGCAGGCACCCACCATGAAGCAGCGCCGCCCAGATCTCGAAGGTGGACGCGTCAAAGGCTACGGCCCCTGCCTGCAGCACCCGCGCGTTTGGCCCCAGCGTCCTGAACGTGGGGGGATGCACGAGCCGCGCAATGCCCCCGTGGGGGACCGGCACCCCTTTGGGCGTGCCGGTCGTGCCAGAGGTGTACATCAGGCACGCTGCTTTCGCTGCGCCTGCCCCCGCCGGAGGCAAGGGGGCGCCGTGCCCGAACAGGTCCGCGTCTCCCAGGCGGTGGACCGGCCCCAGGTCGTCTAGCGCCCGCAGGTCAAGCAGCAGGCCCTCAGCGGCCTCGCCAGTCGTGATGACCTGCACGGCGCCCGCGTCGCGCCGCATGAACGCCACTCGCTCGGCTGGATAGCGCGCGTCCACCGGCACGAAGCACGCGCCCGCCTTCAGGCAGCCCAGCAGGGCGACCACCATGAGCGGGTGACGTTCGGTAACGATTAGGACGTTCTGGCCACAGATATCTCCAGCGGCCTGCAGGCGGCGCGCCACGGCGTTCGCGGCGTCGTCCAGCTGCCGGTACGTGAGGGTGACCGTCCCGTCCGTCACGGCAGGGCGGTGGGGGGCCCGGGCGACGTGCACTGCAAACTGATCTTCAAGTCGCGCGGGCCACGTTCGGGGCTGGGCGGGCGGAGTGACCTGCGCGGCAAACGCCCGAGCCTGTTCGTCCGGCCAGGGCGTCAGGGCCCGGACCGGCCGCGCCGGGTCGTTGACCACCTGCGTCAGGACGTGCAGCAGCAGATCCGCGTGCTGGGCGCCGCTCAGCCCCTCGGGTGTGGCCGCGCAGTGGAGCGTGTCCGGGTGCAGCTCATCCGGGCCTTCAAGCCAGATCGCCACGGGGGCCGCGCCGGCCGTTGCGGACGCGCCGAACTGCCACGCGCCGGGCCGGATGGCCCCGGTGATCTGGCCGCCGGCCAGCGTGTGCAGCAGTTCTAAGCACGACTGGTCGCCCGTCACCCCGCCAGGCACTGGGTACCCCTGGCCGGCGGTATCCAGCTGATCCACGGCGGGGGTGTCTTCCCCATAGAGGTGGTGCAGGAGGATCAGCCACGCGCCCAGCACCACCGTCCCAGGAGTCGCGTTCACCTGCGTGGCCGTTCGCGCCAGGGCACCTTGGAGGGCCGCGCCGAGGGGGCGGCGATGACTGGTCGTCACGGCACTCACCTCGGTCCGGCGGCGGCCAGTGCGATGAACGGTGCCAGGCGGCGCACGGTCTGGTGAACGTACAGTTCCCGCAGCGGCAGGGCGGGTAATCCCCGCTCGCGCAGCAGCGCGGAGATCCGCACGGCGTATAGGGAGTTGCCACCCAGCTCGAAGAAGTTGTCGTCCAGACCGACCGGGACGCTGAGGACCTGCTCGAACAGTTGCCGCAGCACCTCCTCGGCGCTGGCGGCCCGGCTGGGCGCCGCCACGTCTGGGTCCGGTGCCCGGGGAGGCTGGGCGGGCGGCAGGCGCCGGACGTCCAGCTTGCCGTTCGCGGTGAGGGGCACGTGATTCAGCCGCGTGAACGTGGCGGGCTGCATGAAGGGCGGCAGGTGCTGCGCCGCGTGGCGCCGCACGTCTCCCAGGTCGCTCTGGGCGGGTCCGGGGGCGTCTAACGTGACGTAGGCGTCCAGCCGGGCGCTGGCAGAATCGTTTGGGTCCGGCTGGTGAACGACGACCGCGGCTGCCGTGACATGCGGCGCGCCCATCAGCACGTGCCGGATCTCTTCCAGTTCAATGCGGAAACCGCGCAGCTTGACCTGCGAGTCCAGGCGGCCGAGGTGTTCAAGCTGCCCGTCCAGACGCAGGCGGCCCTTGTCGCCGCTGCGGTACATGCGGCCCGGCGCGAATGGGTCCGGCAGGAAACGCTCGCGGGTCAGCTCGTCACGGTTGAGGTACCCGAGGGCCACGCCGTCACCGCCTACGTAGATTTCCCCCGGCACCCCAGGCGGCAGCAGGCGCTGCTGCGCGTCCATGACGTACAGGTGCCAGCCGGGAAGTGCCGGGCCCACTGAGCGCGACGCCTGCAACGCTTCCCGGCGCCGCACAGTGAGGGCCGTGACATGCACCGTGGTTTCCGTGATACCGAACATATTTACCAGGCGGCAATGGCGTTCTGGGTACCGGTCGAACCAGCGCAGCAGCACCGGCGCGTGCAGGGGTTCTCCGCCGAAGATGACGAGGCGCACACCCAGGGGCGGGCGGGTGCGGTCCGCCTCGATCAGCTGCGTAAACGCAGACGGCGTCTGGTTCAGGACAGTCACGCGGCGCTCGCGCAGCAGGTCGTGAAATTCGGCTGGGTCGCGGGACACCCAATACGGCACGACCACCAAGTGACCACCAGTGAGCAGCGCGCCCCAGATCTCCCAGACAGAGAAATCGAAAGACGCCGAATGAAACATCGTCCAGGTGTCGTTAGGCCCCAGCCCGAAGTCGTCACGCGTGACGGCGATCAGTTGCCCCACGTTTGCATGCGGCACTGCCACACCCTTGGGTTTCCCGGTTGAGCCAGATGTAAAGATGACGTACGCGGCGTCCTCCGCCGTGGTGGTGGGCGCGGGGAGCGGCGCCGTGAGCGTGGCTCCGTATGCACTCACGGCGTCCGGGGCGAGTGCCTGGCCGTCCGGGGCGAGCGGGAAGTTTGGCAGGTCCGTGACCACCAGCCGCACCTGCGCGTCTGTGACAGTGTGCTGCAGCCGCTCGCGCGGGTAGGTTGGGTCCATCGGCACGTATGTGCCGCCCGCCTTAAGAATACCCAGCAGGACGACCACGAGATCTAGTGAGCGCTCCAGGCACACCCCGACCCGCTCATGGTCTTTCAGACCATGGGCCCGGAGGGCACGGGCCACAGCGTCGGCGCGCCCGTTGAGCTCCCCGTACCTCAAGGTTTGGTCCTCACAGCTGAGGGCTGGGGCGTCCGGGCAGGCGGCCGCCTGCCGGGTAAAAGCCTCGTCCAGCCGGGCAGTGGGCCGCGCGGGAGCCGCTGCCGAGCGCCCGAGCGCCGCCACCTCGGCGTGCGCCTCGTCGCTCAGGAGGGGCAGGGCGCAGGCTGGACTCTGGAGGGCAGCTCTACCCAGCAACTGCGCGACCGCGCGCACGAACGTCCTGGCCATGCTGGGGGCCACTTCCGGGGCGTGCTCGCACGTCAGCAGCAGGCCTGCACCGGTGTGCTGCAGCTGAAGGGTCACCGGATAGGGCCGCTGCTGGTACGCGAGGTGCGCTGCAGGCGTCACGACTGGCGGGGTGAGGTCAGCTACGATGCCCACGGCGGCGGTTATGTTGCCGATCAGGGCGTGTCCGGCCGCGTCGTCCCATACGGGCGCTTGCAGGTGCGTGTCCGCCTGCGCGGCCAGGGCGCTGAGGGAAACGCCGGACCGGGCGGCCACTGGCACAAGCGCGAAGGCCTCGGTGCCGTCTGCAAGACTGGTCAAGGCGGCCAAGAGTGGCGTGTCCTGTTCAGTGAGGTGGGCCAGGACTGTCCCGGCAGCGGCCAGCAGCAGGCTTAGATTCGTGTCGTCTGGGACGGGCAGACGCAGGTCTGTGGCGGGAATGGGCATGGCCGGGCCGGTGGCCCAGTCGAGGTTCAGGTGACGGTCGGCGCCCTCGAAAGCGGCCAGCAGGTCCGGCGTGACGGCCCGCCGGGTTGGCGTTGATGGGACGGGTGTGGACGGCGGCGCAGGCGGCTCTGCGGCTGCCGTGGCTGTCAGGTGCGCGCGCAGGGCCATAGGCACCCGCGCACGGTCATAGGTGAGGCACAGTTGCAGGGACCGGTTGGGCGCCCGCAGCAGCGTGGCTCGCCAGGCGCGGCCGGGCGGTAGGGGCAGGCGCAGTTCGCGCGCCACCCGGTCCGCGGCGCGCGGGTCGTCCGGGAGGAACGGCGTGACGTCCTCCCAGATCGTACCTGGCTCGGCACTCAAAGCGTGAAGGCGGCGCAGCAGCACCTCGGCAGTTGTCGTGACGGGGAAGGCGGTGGCGGCCACGCAGGCGGCGCCTGCGGTGGAGCGGGGCAGGGCAGATGGGGTCACAGCAGTGGTCCTCTCGCGGTTCAGCGCGTGGTGAAGCCACCGTCCACGGTGAGGACCGTGCCGGTGACCTGCCTGGACGCGTCGGACGCCAGCCACAGGGCGGCGGACGCGATGTCGTCCGGTTCGATCAGGGCGTTCATGGGCTGGGCCTGCACAAACGTCTCCTCGTGCTCCGAGACGGGGACGTCCAGCGACCGGGCGATTTCGGTCAGCATGCGTCCCTCGACCGTCACGTCGTCCCGCACGGAGCCGGGGCACAGAGCGTTGACCCGGACTTTCAGCGGAGCGTAGTCCAGCGCAGCGGCGCGCGTCAGGCCGATCACGCCGTGCTTGGCGGCCACGTACCCAGCGAAATGCCGGTACCCGACCAGCCCGGCGGTGGACGCGACGTTGACGATGCTGCCGGAACGCTGACGCGTCATGATGGGTCCGACCGCCTGAATCATGCGCCAGGCGCCGGACAGGTCGACATCTACCATCAGCGCCCACTCGTCTTCGGTGATGTCGTGTGTAGCCTTGCCGCTGGGCGCGGCGATGCCCGCGTTGTTGATCAGGGTGTCCACGGTTCCGAAGCGGTCCAGGGCGGCCTGAACGGCGCGCTTTACTGCGTTAGGCCGGCGCACATCCACATCGTGGGTAAGGACGGGCACGCCGGCGTCGCGGCAGAGCTCAGCGGTGTAATCCAACTGGCTGGCGGTGCCCAGGGCGTAGGGCACCAGCGGGTCCGGCTCGGGGACGTCCATGAGCACCAGGGCCGCGCCCTGCTGGGCGAAGCGAGTGGCGCAGGCCCGGCCAAGGCCGCGGGCCGCGCCCGTGATGATGACGGTCTTGCCGTCCAGGGAGGCCGTGTCCAGCGTAGGGGCGCGCATTCAGGCTGGGACGCTGTCCGGTAGAAGCTGCTGCGTCAGCCGGTCAAGGAGAGGCGCGGGGTCATCCAGGAAGTACATGTGCCCGCCAGGCAGCTCCGCGGCCGTGAGAGGCTGCGTGGTGGCCCGCTGCCAGCCGAGCAGATCCTCGGCACTCACCAGTTCATCGGTCGCACCGCGTAAGGCTGTGACCGGCACGGCGAGAGGCTGATCCGATTGCGGCCGGTACTGCTCGTGCAGTTCCACGTCGGCGCGCAGGGTGGGGAGCAGTAGCGCCCGCATGTCCGGATCCTGAAGGGCCTCATGCGTGTACCCGGCGAACTCGGAGACGCGCGCCAGGAACGCTTCGTCGGTCAGGCCCGTGGCGGTGTACGCGCGGGGCGCCCAGGGGCTGGGTGAGCCACTGACCCACAGGTGCTGCACAGGCACATGCCGGTCCAGCAGGCGCCGGGTGAGTTCGTACGCCAGCACCGCGCCCATGCTGTGCCCGAACAGAGCAACGGGGACGCCGGGGGTCAACCGGGGCTGCACTTCCTGCGCCAGGGCGTCGGCGGCGGTATGGGCGTCGCGGTGGGCCTCTTCAATGAAGCGTTGCTCGCGGCCGGGCAACTGTACGGGTAGGACATTGATGTGGGGAGCCAGAGCGCTCCAGGACCGGTAAATGGACGCGCCAGCACCAGCAAAGGGCAGGCACAGCAGGTGAACGTGATGCATAAAGCTCCTTGGGAGGTGTGCCGGGAAGTAACAGCGCCGCTAGACAGGAGTCAGCGGCTGGTGGATGCGGTTGAATTACCTGGAGGCGCCACCTTCAGGCCGCCGCCAATAACGGTGCCGACAGTGCAGGGCATGGTCAGGACACTCCAGAGCGTTAGCAGGGACAGGGGCAGACTGGCAGCGGATTGACGCTTCATGTCAAGGCCCTCCTCAGGCCTGGATGAGGGTAGTTGACGCCCTCTTTTTGTCCGTTGCCTGGATGAGTGCCGGCCTCTTTTAAGCCCGCCTTTACACTGTCTTTATGAGCCGAGCCCAGAAGATCTACCGCACCATGCTGGCGGGTCAATACGCCCAGGCGCTGGAACTTCATGCCGCCTGGGCCACGCCGACCGCTCAGGCGGACCGCTGGGCCGGCTACTGCCTGTTCTGTCAAGGTGAACTGCTGCTCGCCCGCGATATGCTGCTGCGCGCCCTGAACGGCAAGGCCGTCGCCGCAGCTGTGGAACTGGCGACCGTTTACCGGCACCTGCGGCAACTGCCACAGGCCTGGGCCATGCTCCAGAGCCTTGATCATCATCCCCTCGAGCCGCTGGACGAGGGCCTGGCGTTCCGGGAGCGCGGCGCCCTCCTGTTTGAAGAGGGCCGGCTGCGTGAAGCGGAAGACGCCTTCGAACGGGCCTGGCAGCTGCTGCAACATGTGCCAGAAACCAGCGTGCGTGTCAACACTGCCTACGCCCTGGGCTACATCCAGAGTTTCCTCGGTAAGGACCGGCGCGCCCTCCATCACCTCAATTTGGCACTGAAGGAGACTCAGAGTGGACGCCGACTGCATCCGCTGCTGGCGCGCGCGTTCGCCTACCAGTCACTCGGGCGCTTCGACCTTGCCGAGCAGGACCTGAGTGAAGCAGACAGCTTGGGCAAGAGTGTGCCGATGGCGCAGAGCGTCCTGTCATACAGCCGCGGCGCGCTCTACCGTGTCCAGGGCCGCTGGGTTCAGGCACTTGAACACTTGGAACGCGCGGCCCAGCAGGCGCGCGACCTCGATGACCGCGGCACCGAATGCTTTGCAGAACTCGACGCCAGCACCGTGCTGGTCGCCACTGGTCGCCACGCCGAGGCCCAGCTGAAACTCTGCCGAGCCGCCGAACTTGCTGACGCGCCGCGCGCCCGCGCCCACTACCTGCTGCGTCTGGGCCACCTGCAGGTTCACACAGACCATCCAGAGGCCGCCCATACCCTTGAGCAGGCCCGCGCGCTGTGCCAGAGTCTGCACCTGCAACGTGAGCAGCTCCTTGCCGACCTGCACATTGCCGAATTGGCCCTGCGTCAGCGCGACGACGCCTCTGCAGATGGAGCCCTTCAGCAAGCCCTGGAGAGCCGGTACGCGTTGGGTCACGGGACGGCTGTCATCAGCGAGCTGCGCGGCCTGCCCAATGTACTTGGCCGACTCGCTGCCTGCCCACCCAATGATCCCCGTTCGATACTGCTTGACGATTGGCGCGCTTTGGCAGGTGCAGCGCCACTGAAGGTGCACTTACAGTCTCTTGGTGCGCCGCAACTCCACACGGACAGCCGACCAGTACGCCTGACGATGAGGCGCTGCGTAGAAGTGATGGTCTATCTGCTGTTCTCTCCCAACAGCAGCCGTGAGCAGCTCCTGGCGGCGCTGTGGCCGGATGAGGTGCCGGCCCGTGCGGTGAGCTATTTTCATCAGGTTCGGCATGAACTTGAGCACACCGTCCCGGGCCTCCGTCTGCGCTACGACCGAATCACACGAACCTACGCCTTGTGCGCGGCTGGACTGCAGTTTTCCTGGGACGTTGAAGACGTAAAGAGCGCCCTAAGTGAGGGCAGTGAAGATGGATTGCACCGTGCACTACATCTGTACGCCGGTCCACTGCTGCCGGACACACCTGGCGAGTGGCTCCGAATGGAGCGTGATGCTTTGGAATGGTCCCTGATTAAAACCGGCCTGCACCTGATCGAACGCTGGAGTGAGGCTGGTGAGTACGCCAAATGCCTCACCCTTGCTGAACGCCTCCTCGAAATTGATCCTGTCAACGAGGTGCTTGCGGAGTACCTCCTGCAGGCCACTTGGGAACTTCAGGGCAAATTAAGCACTCGGCGCCAACTGGCTGAACTGACCTCCCGCTTCACCGATCAGGTGGGGGAGGTACCGCCGACCTTCGTGGTCTGGCAGCGCCGCGTAGAGGGCTTCAAGGCCTGACCAAGAACCAAACTGCGCATAAAGTCTTTGCAAAGAGGGCCCGCCTAGTCTGGGAACATTCCACTGTAGCCCCAGCAGGAGGTGCCTGATGAGCAAAACGTTGATGGTGGTGGCCGGCACGCAGGTGCTGCCTGACCAGATCTTGAAGAAGCTCCAGCGCCATGCAGATGTGCGCATCGTTGTCCCGTCACCGGGCTTAGCTGTTCCCGCCGCCTGGGGCGCATGGGGTAGGCAGGTCCACGTCCTTTCCGCCACCCCGGACACCACAACTGCGCTCGTTGAGCTTGCTGCCCAGCAGCATGCTGACGCCCTGATGACCTTTGACGCGGCTTGGAGCGGCCCTGTGTCGCGGGCCGCAGCGTACCTGGGGATCCCAGGCAACGCACCTGATCTGCCGGCGGCCCGGTGGCAATCGGCGTTCGTTCAGGCGGGCGGCACCCTTACCGATCTGCGCAGCGCGCGGAACCTACCCGACCTGCTCCACAACCTGAGCCATACTGGCGTTCCAGCCCTGCTGCGCCTTCCAGATGGCTGGGGAGACAGTCATCACTGGCCAATCACCGCCGACGATGACCTCACCACCGTGTGGCACGAGTGGAGAGCTGCCCTCAGCCGTCTGCGCCAGCAGGGTCTCCTGCCCTTCAGTGCCGAGCCAGATGAGGCGGCTGGAATCGTACAGGCCCAATATCCTCCTTTTGAAGCGGTTGTCCATGTCACGGGCCTGGTCAGAGACCATCTGTGGACACCTGTGTCCCTGCTGTCTTCTTCTGCCCAGGCCCATCCATCTCCGCAGGCCAGCCTCAGCCTTCCCTGTGCCGCCAGTCAGGAAGATCAGCATTGGGTGCAGCGCGCGGCTCAACATCTGGCTGACGTCTTAGGGCTGCGCCGCGGCGCACTGCAGCTCACCATCGGACGGGACGCCTGTAATCATTTCTGGCTGCTGCACGTCCACCCTAGCGTGTCTCTGGACGCCGCCATTACGACCGAACTGAGCACTGGTACCGATCTTGTTGATCTGTGGGTTCGCGCCCTTCTGGATTTACCCTGGCACGAGGGCTCAATCTCACCTATAGAAACCCAGACTGCGGTTGGCGCTGTGCCATTCACGCCAGTAGACGCCCGTGGGGAACCCTGGCGAAATACGCTACGCCTCAATACCCTCATCGACTTTCAAGCTTAACTTCAACCACATGTGCAGGTAGCGGTTCGTTGGCATCAGCCGCATCACCATGGCCGAGCAGTGGCTCGGTACACGCCGCTGCTCGGTACATGTGTTCATCTGGGCACAGCCTACCTGACGGCGCCGGACCATCAGGCCCTGTTGGCCGCCCAATCCTTTCTTCAAGCAAACACCGAACGGATTTTAGGATCCTATGATCTGCATGCCCCACGTTGGCGTACCTAGCCCACTGTGATGCAGATTACCAGCCCCCTCTGGTTCTTCTGAAGCAAGCAAGGTGAGCGCCAAACGGTTGTGGCAAGGTGTAGAGATAGAGTGACGCGGTGCTAAGCGGTCAGAAGCTTACTGGCGACCGGTTCCCTTTCGCCGTGATGGACTCCTCCGTCTGCTCGCTCTCGCCGCTTCACCTAATCAGGCCAGAAAGGAAACACCATGATCCACATTTGGGCCACCGTTCATGTTGAAGACGTGCAGCACTTTATCGGTGTCTTCTCAACCATTGGCGCGCACGTCCGGCGCCAACATGGCGGCCAGCGGAGCTGGCTCTTCACCGTCCCAGAACAGGCCAATCAACTCCGCGTCCTCTTCGAATGGGAGAGCCGCGAAAGCTTTGATGCGTTTCTGGCGGATACCGAAGTGCGGGCCACCATGCAGTCCAGCGGCACCATCGGCCGACCAGACTTCCTGTTTTTAGAGGCCCTGGCTGACCTGCCGGCTTGAACGCCAGCGACCTGTTCTCGAGTGACTGCCGAGCTTAAGGGATTGCCGCGAGACCGCCTGAAAGTCAGGCGGTCTTGTTCATGTCGCGCAACTTGGCCTTTTCACGGCCTGAGCCAGCGCTCTAGACGAGGCTGTGCCTCCAGTTCTGCCTAGCAGGACGTCAGGCGATCGGGGCCCGCCTCTCCCCTCTTCGTGGGCGCCATCCGCTCATCATAGGCCGCCACCTACGCTTCGTCCACAGCCAGGGGCCGCAGCCATTCGCGGCCTTCTCAGGAGGACCACCATGAAGCAAGCCACCACCATCATCCTCGCGCTCGCGCTCACCACCTTGTCTGCCTGTGGCGGCGTGGCGAGCCAACCGACCCTGCCACCCCACCAGAGTCCACAGGACCCTGAACGCCCACCTGCGGCCACACCTTACGTCGTTTCTGGAATGGTCCAGAACACGCTTGGCGAGCCGTACGTTGGCGTGACGGTCATTGCGACTCCTGAAGGGGAAGGAGCGCTAGTCAGCACCACAACGGACGTGGCGGGTCGGTACCGACTGACGTTGCCCCGCACCACGCAGGCGTGGACGGCCCAGGCCCATGTCCTGATGAGCCTTGGAGGCGACGGCATGGTGGTGACCTGGGGCCCTGACGAGTTCCAGCCGTTTCCAGGTGCCGGTGGCGCGGTGCGGAACATTGCCGTTGGCATTCATCAGCCGCTTGGGTCTGTGGACCCAGGGGTAGAGCATTCCGGCGTTGAGTTGGATTACGAGACGTTGGAACTGACCTTCACGCCAGCGGTGCCGAACGTCTTTGGTCACACGCAACCGTTCACCCGGCGCTATGTGGAGGGCGAAGGCATTCGAAACGTCCCGTTGGGTCTGTATTATGTCACTGCGACGCAGGTGCTTCAGGGTGAAGTGCAGGAACTGATGATCCGGCAAATGACGGGGATTGGAATTAAGCCGCCTGCGCCCGCTTCAACGCGGTATCTGGCGGGATTTAATACCAGGGATGTGATGGGGCTGTTTTTGAGTCAGGGCGAAGACTGAGAGGGAGAGCCCGAGGATGGAGTGGACCGTTGGAAGATATGTGGGAACGCCAGCCAGCGCACATTTGGGGCTGCAAGCCGTGCAGCGCGCGGTTCACCCTGCGGCCATGACGAAGAAGTCGAAGCCCGCCCCGAAATCCGCCGCCCAGACTGCCCCTGCCAGCAACAAGATTGCCAAGACCCAGCTCGTAGACATGGTCGCCGACAAGACCGGCCTGACCAAGAAGCAGAGCGAAGAAGCCGTCAGCGCCGTGCTGGACATCGTAGTGGACACCCTGAAGGGCGGCCAGAGCGTGGGGCGGCCCGGCCTGGGCACCCTGAGCGTCAAGGCCACCGCCGCCTGCACCAGCGTGCGCCCCGGCACCAGCGAGAAGATCCAGATTCCCGCCAGCAAGAAGGTCGCCTTTAAGGTCGCCAGCGACCTGAAAAAGAACCTCTAACCTCGCCCAATAGAAGCTGCGCCCTCAGACGGGGCGCGGCTTTTCGCATGTGGTGAGCGCTGGCGGCTTGGCTCACTCCAACGTATCGATGGTCACGATGACAAACCCTTTGCGAGACTGGATTTCGGGTCGCCCCTCTAAATCTGCAGAGTCGGTCCGTTCGTACACCACGCCGAGCCGCCAGGACGTATCCCGCCAGGCAAACCCTGCGCCGAGGGTGCCATAGTCATCCCGCCACCGCGTCAGCTGGCGCGCTTCTGTCTGCTCGGCCATCGCCTGCTGAATGTCCGACCCAGACAGGTCCGTTACATAGCAGGGGGTGTCCGGTGTGACCGTCATGACCTCGCCACAGTCAACTCGTGTCAGTTGCAGCTGTGTCTCGGCAAAACGCTGCATTTGCGTAAACACGGTTTCCCGCGTTGAGTTCGTTGTCTCCACTGCTGACCTCCTTTGCCCTTGCGTCGTGCTGAGCACAGCAGCGGCCGCGGCCAAAATGACCAGCAGCGCTGCGAGCGGCCCCCACGCCTTCACTTGACACCCTCGGCGCCAGGGTGCCAGTAGTGCCAGCGTTCTTCCAAACGCCTTGACAATTGCTGACGGTCCTCAGCATTCAACTTGACGGGCCGGTCGAGCGCTGCGTTGGCCATGCCCAGCGTCACCAGGTCATCGCGGCCCATCAACCCGTAGAACTTGACGTCTTCCATCGTCAGCACCACGCCTTCCGTTCCCAGAATTTCGGCCCGCAGCGGCGCCAACGCCTTCTTCAGACCGCCCGCCTGCTTCACCTGCTCAGCCGAGATCCGCGCCAGCCGTTTGTCCACCCGGTCCAGCAACACCTCATACGGCATGTCCTGCAGTAGCCGCGAGGTGGTGGCCGCCGCATAGATGAACGGCGTCGCTACCCGGCGCGCCGCCTCCGTCTGCACCGTCGGATCGCGCTGCGCCTGCGACAGGTTGGCCAGCACCTTCGCCGTCACCTTGCGGGGATCGTACTCACCGTCTGTGAACGCCTGACTGTCCACCCCGCCGTACTGCACCACGGCCCGCTGCACGTCGTTCAGGTCTTTCTGCGGCACGCGGGCCAAGTAATCACGCAGCACAAAAGCGTTGTGCGCGGCTGCCCCTGCCGGCCCGTTGCTCTTCTTGAAGGCCTCCGCGCCCTGCGGCCGGCTGACCTCATACCGGTCAAAAGCGAAGATCGCCCCGTCCAGCCGCTGCTCACCGCCACCCGGCACGATGTCGCCAGTGGCGTGATAGTGGCGCGCCGTCACGGCCTGGCTGCGGTGGTCCTCGTTCCAGTCCCGCAGCCGCTCGACGTCTTTCTTATCAATGGCGGGGGCCGCGAAGGTCACCACCGACTGCACCAGTTCGGGGCTGTCTGCGCCCGCAATTTGGGCCAGGGCGCCGCCCAGACTGTGCCCGGTGCTGACCACCCGGCCGCCCTGCGCGGCGGCGTGCTTGAGCTGCACGCGAATCAGGTCGCGGTTGGGCAGATACTGGCCGTACCCAGGGCCACGGACGTTCATGTCCCCGGCCACGGTGTCGCGCACGCTCTCCAGTTCTTTCGTCTCGGCCTTGGCCCGGTCGGGCACCTGCCAGGGCATGCTGACGCCTTCTGTGCCCCGGAAGGCCGCGAAGGTCTGCGTGTATTTGGCCCCCTTGCCCGGCGTGAACAGGCGCATCTGCAAGCCCCAGCGCCCGTGAATGGTGCGCCCGGCGACGTACCCCATCGTCTTAAGCAACTGGCCGGTGGATGAGCTTGACTTGGCCTGCTTGGCGTCGCTGAGGTCGGTTTCGTTGCTGTACGCCGCGGAGATGGCCAGTTGCTCGGCGAAGGCATCGAAGCTCAGGTGGGCATTCAGGGGCTGGCTGTAATGCTTATTGACCTGGTCCCGCAGAGCTGCGGGGAGGCCCTTGAGTTTCTGCGCGATGTCGGTCAGCAGCGTTCGCCCTGTGCTTTGCTTGTACAGCAGCGCCAACTGTTCAGGCTCGGTGCAGGACTTGAGCAGGTTGGCGAGCTTGAGCATCGCTTCTTTGGACATCGGCATGGGGGAGTTCCAGCCGGGGAGCTGATAGCCAACGGTGCGGATGATCTGCGCGGCCGTTACGCCACTGGCGGGCGGGGCGGCCGCCGGGGCCGCGGCCTTGGTGGTCTGGCCCGAGGGCTGCTGGGCTTGAGGTTTGGGGGTGAAGGTCACAGGCTCCTCCTGAAGGTCCACCTTAGACCATGCGGCCGCGCGGCGCCGCTGATTCTGACCAGGTGTCCAGCCGCAGCGCTTGGCCTCAAGCGAGAGGAGAATTCTGTCAGGAAAGTCGCAACGCTGTCATTTCACAGGGTTACCACACCTCTGGTGTCCGCACGAGCCAACTCACGTTCGGCTGTGCTGGCGGGATCTTCCGCTCACTCACCTCCTTCCCCTACGTGTCTCAGGCCTCGACAACTTCCTCAACCCACTCGGTCCACCACGGTGGCACCGCTGCTGCGGGCATCGGCCGCCCAAACAGATACCCTTGCATCGCCGTACACCCCAGGTTCAGCAGCACTCCGGCCTGATCGTCTGTCTCCACACCTTCGGCAATCACGTCCAACTTCAAGCTCCGGGCCAAAGCGATAATGGCGGTGACCACCGCAGACGCCTGCTCATCCCCCGGCACTCCTCGCAGGAACGAGCGGTCAATCTTCAGCACATCTACGGGGAACGTCTTGAGATAACTCAGGCTGGAGTAACCAGTCCCAAAATCATCAATCGACACCCGCACCCCGAACCCTTTGAGGGCCGTCAAGGTTTGCTGCACCTGACCCACGTTCGCCATGAGCATGCTTTCCGTCAGTTCCAGCTCCAACTGTTCTGGCGCCAGGCCACTGACCTGCAAGCACCGCTGAACGGTCTCTAAGAAACTGGCATGGGTGAACTGCACCGGCGAGATATTGACAGAGACCGTCAGCGCCATCCCATGCTGATGTGCCCACGCCTGACTTTGCCGGCAGGCCTGCTCCAGCACCCAGGCGCCCAAGGGCAGAATCAGCCTCGTCTCTTCGGCGACTGGAATGAAGTCAAGAGGGGAGACCAGCTGGCCACCCGGCCGGACCCAGCGCAGTAAGGCTTCAACCCCGAGCACCTGCCGGCTCTGGAGATCAATTTTGGGCTGGTAGACCAGCGTGAACTGCTGCTGTTCAACCGCCAGTCGGAGGTCTGTGTGAAGGGTCTGTCGTGAGACCGCTGCCTGATGGAGATCAGCGGAAAAGAAGCTGTGCCGGTTGCGCCCCTCGCCTTTCGCGCGGTACATGGCGGCATCTGCGTGCTGGAGGAGCGTCTCCGTATCTTGTCCATCCTCGGGGTACAGCGCTACACCCAGGCTCAACGTAATATTCAGCTGACGGCCAGCAACGGTGTACGGCGCCGTGACCGCCTGCATCAGCTTGTCGATGACACGCTCGACGTGTTCGGTGGCCCGCACGTCCGGCAGCAAAATGATGAACTCATCCCCACCCTGCCGGCTGACCGTATCGGACGCGCGCAGTGCCCCACGAAGCCGGTCCGCCACGGCTTGCAGGAGCTCATCACCGACATGGTGACCGAGGGCGTCATTCACATGCTTGAAGTGGTCCAGATCCAGAAACAGCACCGCGAAGCGCGTCTTGAGCCGCCTGGCCTGCTGGATGGTCTCAAAGACCCGGTCTTGAAGCAGCACCCGGTTCGGCAAGTCAGTCAGGACGTCGTGCTGAGCCAGGTAGCGCATCCGCTCGGAGAGCACCCGCGCCTCACTGACATCGTGGAACACGAAGACTCCACCCAGCAGTCCACCGTTTTTCTTGACGATGGGGGCGGCCGATTCCACGATGGCGTGGACCTGTCCATGCCGGTCGGTGAGCAGTTCATCCCGCTCAACATCAATGCGGCGACGTTCCTGAAGCGCCAACCGGAGGGGATGCGCGGTGAGGGCGTCAGGCTGGGCCGCCGTGAGGGGAATGACCTGCTCCACCGCCTGGCCCTGGGCTTCCTCCGCCGTCCACCCGGTCAAACTCTGCGCCACCGGGTTAATAAAAGTGATATGGCCAGTGGGATCGGTGGTGATCACGCCGTCCCCGATGGAGTTGAGGGTGGTGCGGGCCCATTCCCGTTCCTCGATCAGGGTGAGTTCCGCCTGTCGGCGCTCGGTAATGTCCATCGCCATGACGAAAAAGCCTTGGACGCCTTCAGGTTGCTGATCTGGAATATACGAGAAGAGGGCGTACCGTTCCCGGCCAGCCGGATCGGTAAACAGGCGCTCGAAATGCTGAGGTTCGCCGGCCAGGGCGGCGCGCATGTGGGGCTCGTTCAGCGCAAACATAGCCTCGCCAATCACATCGCGGATGTGGATGTCCTGCATCTCCTGAGGACTGCGGCCGTACCATTCTTGGTAGGCGGCGTTGCCGAACTGGTGCCGGAGTGCCCGGTCCTTATACCCGACGATGCCGGGCAAATGATCCATGATGGTGCGCAACCGGTCCTGCGTGCGCTGCAAGGCCTCTTGCGTGCTCAGGGACGTACTGGCCGCGTTCGTTACGGGCAACGCCTTACGCTCAGCGTGCAGGACGAAGTGCGCCTGCTCGGTCACCTGGACTTGCAGCAAGATCAAAGGCGGGGCTGGCGGTGGCTGGGGGACAGCAGAGAGATTGAGTTCGAGGGTCGTCCCTGCAGGGACGAGCAGGTCAGGATGTGGACGGGCGGTGAGGGTCAAACTGGTTGGGTGAGCCGTCCAGAAGTGTTCAAGGGCTCGCTGCGCCAGGTCATCATCCGGGTGAACCAGTTGGGCCAGGGAGGGGGCGTCTGGCGTGGGTGAGTAAGCCAGGAAGGCGGGATTCGCGTCGAGAGGGTGGCCCATGGAGTCAAGGAGGGCAGTGCCCTGGGACGAGCAGCCGAAGAGTGTTGAAAAAGGCAGGGGTCCCAGGGCCATACGTCACCGTACTTGGCGTGCTCTGACAATCCTGTCATGCACGGTACGGTGCCCCTGTCTTCGAGAGCAAAAGAACAGCTGCCAAACCGACTGCTCTTGCCGACCAGACACAGAGGGCAGGTGTCCGCATTTTGCTAGCGGCACGGGCAACGATGGCGATTGAGAGAGGCAAAAACTGGGCTGCGCCTAGCGGAAAAACCGCTCTTCGACCTTCGCCGTCCAGCTGGCCGTCGCCGCTTTGTAGGCGGCCTCGTGGCAGTCGGCATCACCCCGGCGGGCCTCCACCGTCATGCGCTCGGCGCGCAGCTGGTCTGCGACGCGGCCCCACGCACCTTGGTGACTGCAGAGGCCTCCATCTGCACCGCAGGCGTAGGAACGTAATCCTGGCAGTCCTGACCGACGTCCGTGCCATCGTCGCCCTCCTCCTGCACGTCGGGGGTAAGCACGTGATCTTGGCGCTCGGCGCCGGCGGCAGGGACCGCTTCGGTTTGCAGCTCGGCCCAGGGGGCAGCGGCGTGGGGGGCAGCTCAGTCTCTTCGCCAGCCGCCTTCAGGATGTCGCGGGCCTCAGCCTCCACGCACGGGGTTTTCAGGCAGCGAGGGTTGTGGGCGGCGTTGCCACCCCCGCCCGCTTCTAGGCTTTCCTTCATCCTGCCCAGCAGGATGTGGGCTTCGTCCAAAGTGGTCATCAGCGCTTCGTTCATGATGCGAGTTTTGCTTGGGACAGAGCGCCGGTGGTGTGTCCTCTGTGTACGAGAAAGCGCTGCTGTGAGTGGGAAAAATAGCAATCAGATTGACCAAAAATGTGTGGGAATGAGTGTCTATTTTCCTTCGCTTCGTGGCCACCTATTCGGGTACAAATGGGGACGGCTCTCCACCAATGAACGTGCAAGCCACATCCCCGAGCGGAACGTCCTCGCCCACATCCTGGTGCACCGCCACCACCCGGCGCATGACAACATCGACGGCAGCGCCAGAGTCAATGGCGGTCAATTCTGCTGGGGTGACGAAGCCGGTCACGGACACCCCGCCCAGGGTCAAATGGAGCATTTCAGAGGCTTCGGCAGCATCAGGCATCCGTTGAGCATAGAGCCTACTCAGCGTCCTTCAAGCGGTGTTCGGTGGTCAAGGGCTGAGCTGCATGGGTCAGCTGAGCACAACAATGCGCCGCCCCAGGAGCAGGGCGGCGCAGGCAAGAGCGGTCAGGGCAGGCGGGCGTGCCCCACGAACAGACGGCAGCCCTCCTTAGGGCAGGCCACAGACAACTCCAGCAGGCGCCAGTCCCAGCCGGTGGGGGTGGCGGCCCAAGCCCCGGCCAGGGGCAGGTGCGCCATCCCACGTAGGTCCACGTCCACCGCGCCCAGGGCCTGCAGGTCGGCCTGCAGGTCGGGCAGGGTGCCGCGCAGGGGACGGGTGCGGGCCAGGTCGAGGGCCTCCTGGCCGACACTGAGGTTGTCGCGGGTGATGAGGCGGGCTTGGACGCCGCCGCGCATGAGGGGCAGGGCGCGGGCGGCCTGGCCGAAGGCCTGGGCGGTGAGGGTCTGGCCTTGCTCCAGACGGCAGCAGGGGTCGCCGAGCAGGTGGTGGGTCTGGGTATAGGCGTGCTGGACCTGGCGGCGCAGGGGGCGGTCACGGCCGGGGCGGCCGGGCTGGAGACGGAGGTTGGTGGCGCGCAGGACGTACTGGAAGGCCTCGGTGCGGGTGCTCATGAGTTTTGCTTGGTTGAGAGGCCGAGTGGTGTGTCGGTTGCGTGTAGATAGAGCGCGTGCCAGACGGCATCCGGCGCCACGGTGGCGCAGAATTGGTCGTCCGGCGCCAAGGTGACCGTCACGGTGCGTCGGCCATCCCAGTGCGAGGGCAGGGCCAGGGAGGCGAAAGCAGCGGTGCTGGCGACGGCGCTGGTGCAGGGAACGTCGCGTTCGTACATACTGGCAGCGTTGCTTGGACGACAGGGCTGTTGACGTGTCGCTTGTGTGTCTGAAACGGCACAAACCTGTCTTCCCCGGCTGTTCGTACCGGTACGAACGCTAGTCCGATTCGCGCAGCAGCGCGGCGGGCATACGGGCCAACCACTTCTCCACGGCCTGTTGGTCATCCGCCGACAGGCCAGCCATGAAGCGCCGGCTGCCCAGTTGGCGGGCGGCATGGGCGGCGCGCGAAGGGATGGTCTTCTGCACCTTGCCCAAGCGCTGCGCCTCGGCGCGCAACTGGGTGCGGGACGCCCCACCCAGGGCAAGCGCAATGAGGGCGCCATGATGTTCGGGCGGCGCGCCGGCAATCAGGGCGCCCAGGGTCAGGGGCAGACCCGCGCGCAGAGCGTCCACCAGTTCGGTAGGCCAGCGCAACACCCGCAACTTGTTCTTGGCGAACGACAGCCAGCTCTCCCCCAGCGGCGCGAACACGTCGTTCAGTGCGGCGTGGTCGGCGCCAGGCGCCTCCCGGAGCAGCTGGACCAGCCGCGCCCGCGCGCCTTCCAGATCGGTGTTCAGAGCCAGCGCCACCAGCGCCAGCTTGCCGTCAATCTCTTCTATGACGTTGAGGTTCTCGCGTTGCAAGTTCTCTATCAGGGCGGCCACCCGCGCCTGCTGGTCATCGAGGGCACGGATGAGAACCGGCACCTCGGTCAGCCCCGCCTGCTGCGCGGCCCGCCAGCGGCGCTCTCCGGCCACAATCTCGTAACCTTCCCCCGCCGGGCGAACCAGCAATGGTTGCAGCACCCCCTGGCTACGGATGCTGGCGGCCAACTCGGTCAGGGCCGTGGAGTCAAAGGCCCGCCGGGGTTGCCAGGGGCTGGGGCGCAGGGCGGCGGTGGACAGGGTGGACGGGGCCCCGTCCCCGCGCCCCCGTAGGGGACCGAGGTCCTCACCCAGCAGGCCCTTCAGGTCGCGGGCGCGACTAGGCCGGGAGCGGGTCACGCCACGCCTCCAGCGTAGACCAGGCCTGTCACCTGGGCCAGTTCACGGGTCAGGCGCTGAATATCACGGTGCACGGGGCTGCCCGGCGCGTAGAGGCCCACCGGGGCACCCTGGGCGGTGGAGTCCAGCCACACGGCCTCGCGCTGCGGCATCGGCTCGGCGAGCGGCGAGAGGGCGGCGCGCAGGTCAGACAAAACCTCGCGGTCATGCAGGCGCCGGGCATCGTAGAAGGTTGGCACATACAGGGCCACGTCCAGGTCGGGGCGAACTTCGCGGTACTCGCGCAGCGCTACCTGGAGGCCGGGCAGAGCGTCCAGACCCTTCTGGCGGGTCGGGACCGGCACAATCATCTGGTCAGCGGCCAGGGCGCCCAGAATGGCGAGTTGACCGAGGCTGGGGGGACTGTCAATCAGGACGACGTCGTAGTGGTCCTGCACCATTCCCAGCGCACGGTTAAGACGCCCCTGCGCCCCCACGGCTCCCATCATCAGCCGCTCGGCCAGGGCCAGGGTCATATGAGAGGGAATCAGGTGCAGGCCATGCACGGGCACTGGCGCTGGCAGGGGGCGGCCCTCCACGGCCACGGGGTGGGCGGTCTGCTCTGGAGTCACGCCTGTGACGCCCAGCCACCCGGTGAGGCTGGCCTGAGGGTCTAGATCAATCAGCAGCACCCGCAGGCCCGAGGCGGCCAGCTCGTGGCCCAGATTCAGAGTGAGCGACGTCTTCCCAGCACCTCCGGCATGGTTGAACACGGTGAACGTTTGCATGGTTGCACGATACAGCGCAGGTGTAACGCAGCGGCGCTGAGCAGCACGCACCTCCTCCTTAATGGCTCCTGCTGTCTCCCAGATGGTGACGTCGTGTGCCAGCGAGATCATTACGTTCGGCACTTGCGGGTGCAGAACTTCCTGAGCGCGTTGGCGAAAGGCCGTGATGCGTGGATGACTCTCACAGGGGTTCTAGCAACTTAACCTCGGTAGGCTGGTGAGCTGTGACTGACCGGAAACCGTACCGCCATCGTTTTCCCCTGAGCGTCATCGGCTACGCCCTACGGCTCTACCACCGCTTCCCGCTCAGCCAGCGTGACGTTCAGGAACTGCTCCACGAGCGCGGTGTTCAGGTCAGCCACGAAACTCTGCGGCAATGGAACATCAAATTCGCACCCATCCTCACCGAAGAACTGCGCCACCGAGAACTCCGCCGGGGTTCTCGGTGGCATCTGGATGAGGTCTACGTCAAGGTCGGTGGGGTGGGGCATTGGTTGTGGCGCGCGGTTGACGAATACGGAGCCATACTCGACATCCTCCTTCAGGAACATCGAGATACCGAGGCGGCCAAGTCCTTTTTTATCCGCATACTCGGTGAATATCGCGTCCCAGAGGCCATTCACACCGACAAGCTGTGGAGCTACGGGGCGGCGCTGCGTCAGCTTCCCGTGCTCCACACCGTGGAGCACGTTCAGGTCGTCTCCACCGCCCGCTGCAACAACCTGATTGAACAGTCGCATCGCCTGACTCGGCAGCAGGAACGTGCTCAGCTCGGCTTCAAACGACGAAAACGGACTCAAGAATTCCTGGCCCTGCACGCCCGAGTCTCGAACCTCCACCGCCACACCCGGACCACGGTCCCCGCCGCCCTCAGACGAAGCCATCAGTCCGCAGCCCTGCTTCGCTGGCGAGAGGTGATGCAGCAGGCGGCTTGAGAATCAAGCCGCCTGCTGGGATCCTTCGGCCCCGCCGAGGTTAAGTTGCCAGAACCCTCTAGGCTCACATGCCCATGCGTCCGGACATGGTGTGCTTCCAGCAGGTCCAGTAAGGTGGCTACATCGCGTTCTGCCACGGCCGCCACAGTCCGGCGCCGACGTTCCTCTGGCGCCAAAGCTACCCAAGCCCGGGACGGCGCAAGTTGTCCGTGCCTGTACAGCTCCAGCGTCACCGGATCAACTCCACTACGAAGGGAAGGTCCGGCAGGCGAGCCCAGTTCTGTTCTGCCGTCAGCACAGCCAGCCCATGTGCTTCGGCTGTCCCTAGACAGGCCGCGTCACCAAGACTCAGGCTGTACGGATTTTTGCGCGCGTAATAAAAGGTGGCCCGTGCCCGACAGGCAGCATCAAATGCTAGTTCGGAGACCAGGGGTGCCAAATGGCCCCACACAGCTTGCACTTGCCCATGAGTGTAGTCCCCTTTGCCGACCAGCTTGCCCTCCAGTTCGGTCAGGGTCACGCTGCTCACCTGACAGGCTCGGCTCGTCAGAGCCGCGCGCACGGCTTCATAGCCAGGCTCTTTCCGCCACAAAGCGATAACAGCGCTGGCATCTAAAAGCAGACCTGTCACCAGCCTCTTTCTGCCGCTTCTTGGCTCCGGTCATCCAACAGCTCCCGAGTCAAGTTGCGCTGGTCATGCCGAGCAAGGCTCCCGGTGGCCGCCTCAATCAGGGCCAGCCGAGTCGTGAGGTGGTAACCCTGGGCATCCTTGACCAACAACACCTCATCCCCTTCTTCAACCTTCAAGTCAGCCCGGACAGCTGTAGGGACGACTAAGCGACCCTGTGCCTGAATCTTCAAATTATAGTATTGAGGCTGCGACATAGTACTTATTTTACCTAACAAAGTACTCAAAATAGTGACTCCCCGTTCCAGCCTCTTTATCTTTTTGGTAATTCTGTTTACCAGAAGGATAGGGGATTTAGGTTTGAAAATGAGCTGAAAGGCGCCTAGATAGGTCTTTCTATTCGCTGTTCGCGAATAGCGAATATACTTTGGATGTGCTCAAGCCTCAGGATCTCCTCGTCCTTCTCAAACTTCTTCAGTCGGGCTGGACCACCCATAGCCAGGTTGCCCTCGCCCTCGGCATGAGCACATCCGAAGTCCACGCTGGGATCAAGCGGCTCAAGCATTCCCGCCTCGTCAAAGGCGAAGCCGTCCCCATCCGCACTGCAGTCCGTGACGTGCTCCGGTACGGCGTGCCTTACTTCCTTCCTGCTGAACGGGGCGAGTTGACCAGGGGCTTTCCTACCGCCCACGCTGCTCCTCCACTGAACGAGCTGATCGTGCAGGGTAATGACCCACCGCCCGTGTGGCCAGATCCAGATGGCCCAGTTCGTGGTCAGGCTTTCCAGCCGCTCTACCGGTCCGTCCCCTTCGCGGCCCGTCAGGACCCTGGGCTCTACGAATGGCTCGCGCTCATCGATGCCCTCCGGGGCGGGAGCACCCGTGAACGGCACCTGGCCACCGGGCTTCTGGAAGAACGCCTGCTAATGCCGGTGTCCCCGTGAGCAACGCAGAGAACCTGCGGCGGCTGAGCGAGACGGTCCGCCGCCTTGGGCACCTCGCTGAACAGATGGTGTTTGTCGGGGGCAGCACGACGGCCCTGTTCATCACCGACACCGCAGCGGCTGATGTCCGGGCGACCACTGATATCGACGCCATTGTCGAGACGAGCCGAGTCGGTTACGTTCACTTGACCGAAGCACTCAACCAGCAAGGGTTCTACGAAGACACCACCGAAGGCGCCCCCATCTGCCGCTTCCGCAGTGGGGAACTGGTCTTGGACGTAATGCCGACCGACGAGCAGGTTCTGGGCTTCAGCAACCCCTGGTACCTGCCGGCGATTCGGCATGCCGAGTGGTGGAGTCTTCCGGACGGCGGGCGCGTTCGGGTCATCACGGCTCCCTATTTCCTGGCAACCAAACTGGTGGCCTTTAGAGGGCGCGGTGAGGGCGATTACGGGATGAGCCATGACATCAGCGACGTCGTGTCTGTGCTTGACGGCCGCTCTGAACTCCTGACAGAGGTTAGGGCGAGCGATCCGGAGGTCAAAGCGTTTCTGGTCGAAGCGGCCCAGAACCTCCTGGCTGAGCCTGCCTTCCTCGACACCTTGGCCTACCACCTGCTGCCCGACCCCGCCAGCCAGGCCCGGGAGGACCTCATCATTCGGCGCCTGCGTGACATTGCTCGGCTGACCTGACCTGGGCAGCACCAGCCTCTCAGGTGACGAACTGGAAGAGAGTCCCCTGCGCGCCCGGCCGGTAAGCCTCCAGCAGATCAGGAAACAGGGTGGGTTGACCATGCCGGGCGCGGCGCAGGTACTGCTCCAGGGAAGCGTGGTGTCTTTGACTGCGCAGAACCAGCAGGTTGTCCCGGGTGTTGTTCAGCGAGTTGCCGTCCAGATGGTGGACGACCTCACCGGGCAGCAGAGGCCAACCTAGGGCTTCAGCCGCCCTGAGGCGGTGTACACGGACGCTGCGGCGCGCGACGGGATCCCAGACTGTGGCGTACTTCTTTTGGGCGCGTTGACGGCTCACACAGGTCTCCTCTGTGTCAAAGTATATCATTTCGGCTGTGCAAAATTCTAAAATTTTGCACTTTTATCTTTTTAACCATTCATCCAGCAGTTCGTTGACCAGGGTACTGACCTCTTTGCGCTCGTCCAGCAGGCGCTTGCGGACCTCCAGGTAAGTCGGACCGTGCAGGAGCACCGTGACCTGCTGATAGTCCGGGTTGGAACGCTTACCTGGCGGACGACCCACCCGGCGCCGCGGCTCTTCAGGAGCCGGCAGGGGAGGGGCGGGGGCCTCTGCTTCGATCTCACGCTCCCGGCGCTCACGCATGGTCCGCAGGCCAGAGAACTTGCTGCCCGTCACGCCTGCTCTCCAATGGCCGCCACGATCTCCTGTGCGGCGCGTTCGTAGTCCCACCACGCCAGTTTGGCTGCCTTTGAGTTTTTGACTGCGTAGACAGGCACGCCCTGAGCACTGGCATGCCGAAACGCGGAGGTCTGCCGAATAGACGCCGTCATGACTGGAAGGCCTTCCCCCTCCAGAAGCGCACGGGCTTCATCACCTTCGCGTGAAGGGCTGGGCGGAACCAACGTGAGGAGAATCCGGTACTGTCCACCCAGACTTTGGAGGGCTTCGGTTGTCTGGAGGAGAGCGTCCAGGCTCATGGCTTCAGGGTTGGTTGGAAGCACCAGGAGGTCACAGCCACCCACCAGGTCGCGCAGCTCGTCACCCGACGGCCGGGCCCCGGTATCGATGACGATGTGTTCAAACTGCCGCGAGAACTTCATGGCCTGGGCTTCGGGCACCACGGTAAAGGGCAGGCCCTCATGCGAGGCCCAGAGCGATGCACTCCGGTTGGCATCACCATCCACCAGCAGAGTAGGGGCTGAGTTCTGGAGATAGGCCGCCAGATGAACGGAGGTGGTCGTTTTGGCGACTCCACCTTTAAAGCCTGCGACAGTGATGATCATTGATCTACTGTACAGCTAGATGCACGGATAAGGTTTTGAAAGGGCATCATTTCATATGTGCAAAATTGTAAAATTCTGATTTTGAATCTTAAATGTGTGGCCTGACGACCGAGACTCACCTCTCTGTGACGTCATTCGCGCCCTCCGCACTAACGGGGCGTTAACGCCGGCGGGCCTACCGTGGTCTCATCCCAGCGCGCCCCACCCACTGTGCTGGCCACGCTGGGATCAGCGACTGCCTTCGCTGCGGAGGTTCATCATGCACCGTCATCCTGTCGTCGTCTCCCGCCTTCCCCCTTCCGCCTGCTCCGAGCGTTCCACATGACCTGGACTGCTGTTCTCCGGCAACTGCCCGCTCAGGGCACGATCGCCTTCCGCGGCGCCAACAGCGTCAATTTCTTGCCGGCTGGGCCGCCCAGTGGAGGCCAGTGGAGTGGCGTGTACTTCGGGTCCACCACTGACCACTCTGTCGGCTACATCGAACTGGAAAATGGGGTCGGTTCCCTCTGGACCGCCGCGCTGCCTCAGATACTGCCGGTTATTTTTGCCACTGGCACGAGCTACGGCGACCCCACCATTCCTGGTGACATCAAGGCCCAGCACCTGCGCCAGGAAGCCGCGAACCTGGGCTTGAATCTCCCAGACACTGGGCAGGTCATTACCGACCTGGGCAGCATCGGGTACGGCTACGTCGGCGTGGACAGCGAGGGCACCCGGGAACTGATCATCGGGCACAATCTCATTGCGGCGGCGCCTGTGCCGGTGACGGGCACCATTATTGCTTACGTCAACCGGCAGAACTACGTCAACCAGGGGTGGAGTGCGGTTCCCACGGGACCCTTCAATCAGCCACAGCCGGCCAATCAGACCTCGTACATCCAGACGATGACCTGAGCTTTGATGTTGCTGATCTGAAAGAAGCGCCTCAAGGCAGCTGCTCTAGAGCCAGAGTGAACTGACTTCACCTGTGGCGCAGGAGAAGAGGATGGGGTACGCCCCGATTTGATCCATGCCTTTCAGATCAGCTTGAGACAGACGAGGAAGTTCTTTGCTTCTCGCGAAGACCTGAGTTGCTGCCTCGGCTTCATGGACAGACCGGCCTGACCGCCTGGCCTGCAGGTCGACAGGAGGCCGTCCGCCCCCATCCACCGGCGGTCCCCAACACACACCTGAGGAGGAATCACCCATGGCCCCACTGAAAAACGCCATCAATGCGCTGGACCCAACGCCCGACAAGAAGAAAGACATCACCCTGCTCCTGAACCTGCTGTCTGAGCTCTCCGAACAGAAAGTGGCGATGTTTACCGAGCGGATCGAGACTGAGTTGCGCACTGCCGGCACCGTGGAGAACCGAACCGTTCCGGTAACGGAAATCCTGGCCAATCACACCGAGTACCGCGCCTACGTCAAGCAGGACGCGGGCAAGATTGCCGGGGAAGTCACTGGCGCTCTGAAGAAGTTCCTGAGCGGGGGGTCGGGAGACATTCTCGACGGGATTGCCAGCCTGGTAACCACCGGTCTTGAAGCGATCATCGGCGCCGGTTCGGGGAGCCAGCAGGAAATGAAAAGCTACTACATCGTGGTGCAGAAGTTCGGGATGGTGCGCTTCGACATCCGGGCGTGGTCGCGGCAGATCGAGGCGCAGGGCATCACCTCCCAGATTGAGACGTGCATGGCGATTGTGGCGTACAAGTCGAGTGTCAACGTCAAGAATCTGTCGTTCAATTCATTCCTGGTGCTCTACCAGGATCAGCTGGCCAAAATCGGGATTCCCGAAGCGGACTGGGACAAGTACCTCACCGAAGCGGAGGCGATGTACAAGAAGCTGGGCGGCAATACAGGGACATCGGACCTGGCCGTGCCCGATGGGGTGATGTTTCAAACGACGCCAGGCCGGCTGTACGGCACCCTGTGGGAAGACCCCAGCCGACCAGTTCAGCCCCAGCGCGTGCACGCCTGGCCAGAGAGTCCGTCGCTCACCAGCGTAACGGCTGACTGACGAAGCCAGGTGGGTGCCGCCCAATTAGGGCGGCACCTTGAGGACGCTTAGCGGGGGTGAGGTGCCGCCCCGGCTCCTGGCTTGGCCGCAGGAGGCTCACAGGCTGTGCGCGGCTGTGGCACCCAGCGCGGCATCCCACGAACTTGAGAGTCCTTGGAGAGTCCAATCTGATGGCCACCTTCATCCCTATGACTGCTCAGAGCATAAGTTCATAGCTCTGAAGTCTGGAGTGTTTGACTCTTGGACTATTCCTCAGTCAGGAACGCTCAGAAGTGAAAGGCTGTTTGCACAACTCTACCGCTGTGAATCAATGCACGGATCAAGCACCACG
>NZ_JAIQXU010000022.1 GCF_020166395.1 Deinococcus betulae
GAATCCGATCAGCAAATTCAGACCCGAGTGGAACGAAGCGGCCTTTCAGATGGTCATGTTCAAACACGGTGGTGGGGACGTCACATCTTTGGAGTTTCGCACGTTGGTCGAAACGATGTGGCGCTTAGATTTGCTGGTTCGGTGGGACGAACATCTGCCGAGTGACTTTAAGCAAAACTGGTCTAATGTGAGTTTCATATCCAGTACAAATAAGTGGGGCACTGTCATATTTAATATTGGGTAGATTTCATGGTGGCGCACGTCATGTGGCTTAATCTTTGGAAAGTGAACGCAGGGCGTTCTCGAAGGTTTATAACCAGATCAAAATGGCGACCAGGGTCCACCACGTTTGGTAACTCAGCGCTCGCTTGTCATACCGGGTCGCAATGCGTCGAAAGCCCTTGCATCGGTTGATTAAACGCTCCACCTTGTTTCGTTTCCTATAAACAGCTGCATCGAAGCAGAGATCGACCCCTTGGTCTTTGCGTCTGGGAATGGTGACGCGAATCCCCCGACCATGTAAATACTTGTGGACTGTCGTGTAACTGTATCCCTTATCTCCGACCAACCGAACAGGGCGAAGTCTGGGTCGACCTTTTCCGGAGCGGTGTACCGCTCCGGTTTCTAGTAAGGCCGAGAGGTATTTCGATTCATGCCGCTCGCCCCCACTCAGGACGACTGCCATTGGCTTGCCGTGTCCTTCTGCCCGGATATGAACCTTTGTACTGAAACTACCACGGGATCGACCCAAGGCTTCGCCTTTTTGCCCATCCCGGGCACCGGCAGCGCACTGATGCGCTCGAACCACGGTGCCATCTATAAAGTGCATGAACCAATCCAGCTGACCTTGCAGGTCAGCCTTGCGCTGCAGTTCTGCCCAGACGGCCTGCCAGATCCCTTTGGCTGTCCAACGACGAAACCGACTGGAGTATGGTGGTCCACTTGCCGAATCGCTCAGGGACATCCCGCCAAGGCGCGCCAGTTCGCAGAATCCAGACGATGCCACTGACGATAGGCCGATGGTCCAGATACGGACGCCCCAGACCAATTAAGGGGGTAACAGGGGCTCTAAACGTTTCCACTGTGCATCCGTGATTTCTTCGCGCCACAGCACGAAAAGATACTTCGCTCTCTCCAGACCTCACCTTGGCCGACACGCCCTAGAGGACATGCCTCTCGCTATCTACCGAGGCCGCTTTCCGCGAACTTACCCGATCACTTTTTTGACGGTCGTGGCCAGCTTGGGAGGGTACATCAGGGCAAACTGGCCGTGTTGGTCGGCCCAGACGCGCGCCATATCGCTGTAGCGCATGGCGACGTAGCCCAGCAGCGGGTCCATGATGTACACCTGTCCGGACTGGTCGTTATAGCCCACCAGCACCCGCCAGTGCGGAATAACCTGCCCGGCAGCCGTGATGTGCGATTGCAGCGCGATGACGGGCAAACCGCTGCGAATAGCGGCCTTGACCGTGTTCAGGTTGCCCCCCGAATACAGCCGGGCTTCCATACCGACCTGCGGCGCAAACCGCACGATGGCCTGGGCGCTCATGTAAGAGCGTTCGGTGGGCCGGGTCTGGCGACTGACATCGGCCATGTTGACCTTCAGGCCAAAGTACCCCAGCACCTGCGTCAGGCTGGCCGGGCCACAGGCGTTGTAGGTCTGGCGCACCAGCGGCATGCCTTTCAGGACATAGCCGGGCGGGGTGGCGGCCAGCGCCGACGAGGACAGGCCCAACAGGGCAATACAAAAAGCCGCGCGCATCCGGGGCAGGATGGCACGCGGCGCGTCACGGGAACCTTTCAGGAGGCGGGGTGAGGCCCGCACCCCTGCTACACCCGCGTCAAATCTTTTGGCAGCGGCAGAAACTCGATTTCTGGATGCTGCTCAGCGGTGTATTCCAGGTCATAGCGGCTGCGGAACAGCATCACCGGGCGGCCCTGGTCGTCTTCCACGTGGCGGGCAAAGCGGGCCACGCCCGCAGGATCGCCGGCCAGCCAGCGCACCAGCCCGTAGCTGGTGATGTTCATTTCCACGTCCACGCCGTATTCCTCCTGCAAGCGGGCCTGGAAGACCTCAAATTGCAGCGGTCCCACGGCGCCTAGGTAGGGGTCGCGCGCGCCGTCGGTGGGGTAAAAGACCTGAACGACGCCCTCTTCGGCCAGCTGGGTCAGGCCCTTCATAAAAGCCTTGCGCTTGCCCACGTCCCTCAGGGCAACGGTGGCAAAAGTTTCCGGGGTAAAGCGGGGAAAGCCCGGCAGCGCAACTTTGGCGTCCACGCTGACCACATCGCCAATCTGGAAAACGCCGGGATTCACCAGACCCACGATGTCGCCAGGGTAAGCTTCTTCGACCTTTTCGCGGTCCTGGGCAAACAGGGTGTGCGCCTGACTGAGACGCAATTTGCGGCCGGTGCGGGTGTGGGTCACGTCCATGCCGCGCTCAAAGTGGCCGCTCATCACGCGCATATAGGCGGTGCGGTCACGGTGGGCCCGGCTCATGTTCGCCTGCAACTTGAAGATGAAGCCCGCAAAGCCCGCTTCCGGGGCGCGCTCGCCCAAGTTGGTCTCGACTGGGCCGGGCGGTGGGGCCAGCTCCACGAAGTTCTGCAGGAAGTGTTCCACGCCGAAGTTGTTCATGGCGCTGCCGAAGAAGACGGGGGTTAGCTCGCCGTTCAGGAAGGCGTCCGCCTCGAACTCTGGCATGGCGCCCTGAATCAGCTCCACGTCTTCGCGCAGTTTGGCGGCCAGGTCAGCGCCCACTAAGGCGTCCAGTTGCGGATCGTCCAGGCCAGCCGTCTGCACAGGCGCCCGGTGCTTGCCGCCCGAGGTGCGTTCGAAGGCCAGCACTTGCCCGGTTTGCAGGTCATACACGCCCTTGAAGTCCGGGCCGTCGCCAATCGGCCAGGTCAGTGGCACCACCGTGATCTTTAGGATGCCTTCCACCTGAGCAATCAGCTCAAAGGGGTCCTGGGCGGGGCGGTCCATCTTGTTCACGAAGGTCAGGATGGGAATGCCGCGGTTGCGGCACACCGCAAAGAGCTTCTCAGTCTGGGCCTGGACCCCACGCGCGGCGTCCAGCACCATCAGGGCGCTGTCGGCGGCCGTCAGGGTGCGGTAGGTGTCCTCGCTGAAGTCCTGGTGACCAGGGGTGTCCAGCAGGTTGACGTGCCGGCCCTGGTACTCGAAGGTCAGCGCACTGCTGGAAATAGAGATGCCGCGCTGCTGCTCAATGCTCATCCAGTCGGACTTGGTGTGAGAGCGGCCCTCTTTGGCCGTCACGCTGCCGGCTTCCTGAATGGCGCCGCCATAGAGGAGCAGTTTTTCGGTGATAGTCGTCTTCCCGGCGTCCGGGTGAGAGATGATGGCGAAGGTGCGGCGCCGGGCGATTTCCTGCGGCAGCGCGGCGGGGTTGGTCTCGGGGCTGGTCATGGGAACTCCTGCGGGCAGCGGTGAGAGCGGCCCGAACACTGAAGGTGGTGAAACAAACGTGGTCTCGACTCTCGCTACGGGGGCGTGAGGAGAACCGTCATGCGGCCATGATAGCGGGCGCGGGGGCCAGCCGTCATCTGGGGCCGTGACCCAGGGCCAAAAGGGCGTAGGCTGAGGGCATGACCTCTGCCTCACGCGCCGGCTGGGCCGCCGTTCTGGCCACCGCCATCGCCTCCGCGGCCTTTCTGGCAACTGGCATCTTTGTGGTGCGCGGCCTGACCGACCTGAAAAATGCCAGCGACGTGATTAACGTCACCGGCAGCGCCCGGCGGTCCATTACTTCGGACCTGGCGGTGTGGACGTTTACGGTGCGCAGCGAGAGTGAGGACAGCCTCCAGGCGGCCTACGCGCAGTTCCGCGCCGCGCAGCCGGCCCTGGACCGCTTTGTGCGCGGACAGAACTTCGGCGCCGAGGAGCTGCGCCGCGAGCCGGTCAGCGCCGCCCCCGAAACCTACACCGTTATTGAAACCATCGGCGGCGAGAACGAGGAAGTCGAGCGCACGCGCTACGTGGTCAGCCAGGCGTACCGCGCCCAGTCGGGCGATATCGCCAAGATTCAGACCGCGGTGGGGGCCGCCACCGCCAGCTTCGTGGACGCCAGCACCGGGGGCGTCACGGTGGAAAGTGGCGCCATCAGCTACCTGTACACCAAGCTGGCCGACGTGCGCCTGGCCCTCCTGAAAGACGCCAGCCAGGACGCCCAGCGCCGCGCCCAGGCCATTGCCGAGAGCGCGGGCAACGAGGTCGGCGCTGTCAAAAATGCCCGTATGGGCGTTTTTCAGATCACGCCGCGCTTTGAAACCAGCGTGGAGGACAGTGGCAGCTACGACACCCGCAGCCTGGAAAAGGACGTGACAGCCGTGGTTGAGATTGATTTTGTGGTGAGGTAACCCCCTCCATTTGGTGCAGAGGTCGGGCGGACCCTGGGCGCTGCCCCCTGAACCTCGGCTGACAGTGGGAGGGCCGCCGGGCCGGAGAGCTGACAGAGGGCTGAACAGGGCCTGCTGTGATGAGAGCAGAGGAAGTCTTCTCGTTCTCATCGCCCAGGAGGCCCTGACCATGACCCGACCACTCCTTGTTCTGCTGCTGCTCAGTGCGCCGGCCAGCGCCGCGTCCCCCGCTTACCTGGATGTGGCCACCAGTCCCAAGGGCAGCACGGCTGCTGACATGTTCCGCGATCTGGGGCAGGTGTCTATTGGCGCTTCGTTCCTGCGCCAACGGCAGACCTCGGGCAGCGTGGAGAATCTGGACCTGCTGCTGAACAACCAGGTGTCGCTGGCGTTCGTGCAGCTGGACGTGCTCAAGGCCCGCGACCAGATTGACCACGACGAGCGGGTGCGCGCCCTGAAGACGCTGCTGCCCCTGAATTTCGACGAGATTCATCTGCTGGCGCGGCCCGCCGTGGAGAAGACCAACTTGCTGGGCAAGACGACGGTCAGCGGTGTTCAGAAGTTCAGTGACCTCAGGGGCCGCAAGCTGGGTGCCTGGGGCGGCAGCGTGGTGACCGCGCGCGTGCTCAGTGCCAAGGCAGGCCTGCCTCTGACCATTCAGGAATACCGGGGCCGTGAAGAGGCGCTGGCCGCCCTGAGCGCGGGCCAGGTGGACGCCGTGCTGGCGGTGGCTGGGCAGCCTGTGGACTGGGTCAAAGCCCTGAGCCCTGCCGCTTACCGCCTGCTGCCCCTGGACATTGCGCCGGCGCGTGTGAATGGGTTTTACCGGCCGGCCACGCTGCGTTACGCCGGTCTGGGCGGGAATGTAGGCACCTACGCCGTGCAGCGCCTGCTGGTCACGCGCGATTTCAAGACCCCCGAACGCCGCGCCGCTCTGCTGGCCTACCAGAAGTGCGCCCTGTCCAAGCTGACTCAGCTGCAAGAAACCCAGGGCTTTCACCCCAAGTGGACTGACGTGACCTTTAAAGAACAGACCTGGCCCCGGTTCAAGTAAGCCGAGGTGGTCGGCCGCTGGTTGCTGCGGCGTTTGCGCATGTTTTAGGGGGCCGCATCGTCTTGGCAGCGCCGGTGCCCCGCTGCTCTCAGGCCGGGGTCACCGGGACGAGGCTGTGCCCCTGACCACGGCTGTCAAAGTTCTTTAAGTCTGACAGAGCCTGTACCCTGAGGTCATGACACCTCTGGCTGGGCGGCGGCCCAGGGTCAGCCTGCGCGGGTCTCCTGAAGGTCAGGTGCAGTGGGCAGTGGGCAGCATGACCGTCGCCCTGCGCCCTCTCCACCGTGGCGACGAGGAAGCGGCGGTGCGCTGGTCCGCTGACCCCGAGTTCTGCCGCGCCGCCGACTGGACGCCGGGCCTGGCCGCGCGTGTGGTGAGGCGCCACTGGCAAAGCCTGATAGCCGCCCGCGACCCGACCTTTCGCCGCTTTGGCCTGACGCTGGACGGGCGACTGGTGGGGTACGCCGACCTGGCCGACCTGACCGCGCAGAGCGGCGAACTGGGCATCGCGGTGGGCGAGCGGGCGCTGTGGGGGCAGGGCATTGCCGCTCAGGGATGCCGGGCGCTGCTGGCCTGGGCCTGGTCGCAGGAACTGCAGGAAGTCACGGCGCAGGTGCATGAACCAAACGCCCGCTCTCACGCCCTGCTGGCTCGACTGGGCTTTCAGGCTGTGGGCTGGGGCCCGCCGGAACCCTACCAGGGGGAGGTCGTGCCGGTGCGGCACTACCGCCTGGTCAGGCCGAGTTGACCACGTGTCCGGCTGCGCGCAGGGCGTCCACTGCCCGGCCCAGGTCGGCGCCCGCCACCAGCACATAGTCGGTATTGAATGTGGACAGCGCAAAAATGCCCACGTCAGCGTCACGCAGCGGATTCAGGACGCTGGCCAGAATGCCGGTGAGGCTGAAGTCAAAGGGCCCAGCCAGTTTCAGGGCGCGCCAGCCAGGCTGGGTGGTCACGCCTGCCGGCACGGCGTCAGCGGCGCACACCACCGACAGTTCATCGGGGGCGCCCACCACACACCAGACCTCGCCCTGGGTGGCCCAGAGGGGCAAAGGGCTCGCGCCAGGCAGCTGTGACACGGCGTAATCGCCACTCAGGACCGTCAGGGTCAGGTGCATGCCCGCAGCCTACCGGGCGCTGGCCCCCACCATTTGGCCAGGGCGGGAGACTGGCCAGGCGGAGGGCGTGTTTGACCGGCCTGGGGCGCACCATGGGGCCATGACAACCTTTTCTGAACTTTCGAATGGCCTCGCCGGAGCCGTTGAAGCGGCTGCCCCAAGTGTCGTGAGTGTGCGCGCGGCGCGGCCCGTCAGCGGTACCGTCATCGCCCCCGGCGAGGTGCTGACCGCCGCCCACCTGCTGCACACCGATGAGGTGAGCGTGGTGGACGCGCAGGGCCAGACCTTCAGCGCCGCCGTGGTGGGCCGGGACCCCGGCAGTGACCTGGCCCTCCTGCGGGTGGCTGGACTAGACGCCCCCGCCCTGACCGCCACCCACGAGACGCGAGTGGGCGAGCTGCTGCTGGCGGTGGGCCGTCCCCCGCACGGCGTGCAGGCGGCGCTGGGCTTCATGGAGCGGGGGCCGGAACGCGGCTGGCTGCCAGCTGGGGCAGCTCCGTTCCGGGGGGTCAGTGGCGGCGCCCTGGTGGACGCGCGCGGCGGCCTGGTGGGCCTGCTGAACGCGGGCGTGTCGCGCGGCGAACTGCTGGCCGTCCCCGCCGAGCGCGCCCTCAAGGTGGCGGGTCTGCTGGGCACCACGGGCCGGGTGCCTCGCGGTTACCTGGGGCTGTCCACCCAGCCCGTGCATTTTCCCGGTGAGGACCAGCCCGAGGACCTGCACGGCCACCCCCACCGGGGCCGGCGCGGCTGGGGTGGTCCGCGAGGTCCCTGGGGCCACGGTCCGGACCGTGAGGGCCGGCGGGGTGAACGGGGCCGCCTGGGGCTAACGGTGGTGCAGGTGGCGGCGGGAAGTCCAGGCGAAGCGGCGGGCCTGCGGGTGGGCGACGTGCTGCTGGCCCTGAACGGTGAACCCATGCGTCACCCCCGTGAACTGCTCTCGGCGGTGCGCGAGCGCGCCAACGACACCCTGATCCTCCGGGTGCTGCGCGCTGGACAGGAGCAGGACGTCCCCGTCACGGTGGGCGAACGCTGAGTGCGCCCCGCGCCACCAGGGCCAGGAGGTTGCCCTTGTCTGATAGACACACCAGGGAGCGACCACTACTGGGCGCCAGAGCGGCCGGGCGCCCTCCCCAATCCTCGCCGGGTGAGACGTGGTGGCCTTAACATCGGGCATGTTCCGGCCGGACAGCCTGCCCACCGTGCGCGTCGCCCTGACCTCGGCGGTGTGGGCGGCTGGGGTCGAGGCCGTGCTGGCCGCAGCAGGCCTACCCCTGGCCGCAGACGAAGAGGACGCGGACGTCCTGATTGTGGACGACGCTTGGCTGCCGGACCTGCCGGCACTGGCGGGGCAGGCACTGGTGGCCCTGGGGTCGCGCGAGTGGGCGGCGGTCCTGCCTGGCGTTCTGACGGGGGGTTGGGCCGCGCTGACCCCCGACGCCACCCCAGCGGAACTGGTGGCAGGCGTGCTGGGCGCGGCAGCAGGCCTGGTGACGCTGCTGCCAGCGGCGCTGACCGCTGAGCCCGAAGCCGACCCGGTGCCCGCCGGCGAGGTCACCCTCACCCCACGCGAACATGACGTGCTGGCGCTGCTGGCCGAGGGCCTGAGCAACAAACGCGCCGCGCGCGACCTGGGCGTCAGCGAAAGCACCGTCAAGTTTCATGTGCAGGCGCTGTATTCCAAACTGGGCGTCCAGAGCCGGGCCGGTGCGGTGGCACGCGGCATTGCGCTGGGTTTGGTGAGTGTGTAGAGCTGACCTCAAGGGGTAATCCAGCAAAAGTCGGTGGCGGGTTCAAGAGGGGAGGGCACCTCTTTATGCGACAGCAACAACCGTCTGCTCTGGACTCCGGGGAAATCGTCTGCACCCACGATTCCAGGTGGCCGGACTCAGCGAGGGGCGTCCTCTTGAGGTGGCGGATTTTTCGACAGCGGCATCCTGTTGACCTGGAGTGATGCCTCACCACCAGGTCAAAACAGGCGCTGCCTCATTGCGGGCACTTCGCTGTACAGGTCCCCTCGGTTCAGGGCTGCTCATGGCTTTTCGTCAACAGTTCTGGAGTCTGCTTTGCTGCAGACTCGGGTGGCATCGTTTGCGGAAGCAAGTCACTGATTTGGAGAGTTGGGAAGCAAATCAGGCAGGACCTAAACGTCTGGTAGGCATGGACCAACCAGCCCTTCTTGCCTATGAGGGCAATACGGCGAAGTCCTACGGGTTGTGGGCATGCCAGAGGGGAGGTTGTCTGACCACAGAACCTCCTCTACTCGCTCAGCGCTGCCGAGTACCTCTCGCTCTAAATTCGCCTCGCTTCTCCATGCTGCTGGCCGGCCTTAAGCCTCTAATTGCGGTTGTACAAAGCAGGGAGACTCAACAATTCAGGTGCGGTGGGGCGGGCAATCAGGTAGCCCTGAATCAGGTCGCAGCCCCAGGTCTGGAGGTCTTCGAGCTGTTCGGGGTGCTCCACCCCCTCGGCCACCACGCGCAGGCCCGCTTCGTGGGCGAAGGTGATCAGGGCGCGCACAATCGGCCGCGCCGGGCGCACGCTGCTGCCCGCCGAGCCCTCAGCCTGAATCAGCGAGCGGTCAATCTTGAGCCACTGCGCCGGCAACTGGTGCAAGCGGCTGATGCTGGAATATCCGGTGCCAAAGTCGTCCAGCGCCAGGGTCAGGCCGGTGTGGCCCATCGCCGCTTCATGTGGCACGCCCCCCTCGTCCATCACGGCGCCCTCGGTGACCTCCAGAATCAGGGCGTCGGCCGGCAGGCCAGCGTCGGCCAGTAGGGTCAGCACCTGCTCGGCAAACCCCGGCTGCGCGAACTGGCGCGGTGCCACATTTACCGTCATGCGCAGGGCAGGCCACTGCGCGCGCCAGAGGGTCAGCTGACGGCACGCCTCGCGCAGCACCCAGTCACCCAGCGCCACAATCAGGTCGCTGCTCTCGGCCACTGGAATAAAGCGGCCAGGGGGCAGCAGGCCCAGCGCCGGGTGCTGCCAGCGCACCAGGGCTTCCAGAGCCACTGGCGTCAGGGTCTGGGCGTCCACGATGGGTTGGTAATGAAGCCGCAATTCGTCCCGGTCAATGCCCGCCCGCAGCGCCTGCTCCAGTTCCAGCCGTTCCAGCGCCGCGGTGCTCAGGGCGGCCTGAAACCGGCGAACGGTGTGGCGCTCGCGCTTGGCCAGGTACATGGCCAGGTCAGCATTCTTCTGCAGCGAGGTCACATCGGTGCCGTCGTCGGGGGACACGGCCACCCCAATCGAGGCCGTGACGGTCAGGGTGCGCCCGGCCAGTTCGGTGGGGGCGCTCAGGGCCGCCAGGATGCGGCCAGCGGCGGCTTCGGCTTCCTCATGGGAGCGCACGCGGCGCAGCAGCACGGTAAATTCATCGCCGCCCTGGCGGGCCACCAAGTCGCCGTCACGCACAGAGCGCTGGAGCCGCTCGGCCACCTGAATCAGTAGCTGGTCGCCCACATCGTGCCCCAGGGTGTCGTTGACCTGTTTGAAGTGGTCAAGGTCGATAAACAGCACGCCCATCGTCTCGCGCGCTTGGATGGCGCCCTGAAGCGCCGCCTCAAAGGCCGCGCGGTTCATCAGTCCTGTCAGGGCGTCGTGCTGGGCCTGATAGGCCAGGCGCTCCTGGGCCACCTGAAGCGCCGCGTTGGCGTGCGACAGTTCCTGATTGCGCAGCCGCTCTTCCTCGGCGCGGTGTTCCAGGCGCTCGACCTTGAGTTGGGTGGCCAGCACCTGCGACTTCTGCCGCAGCACATCGGCGGTCACGGCCTGCTCGGCGGCGGCGGCCTGGCGGGCGTGGTGCAGCGCTTCGGGGTAGGCCCCCAGCTGCTCCAGCACCGCCGACAGGTGCAGGTGGGCCTCGGCCTGACGCAGGGTCAGATTCAGCTCATCGGCCAGCGCCGTTGCCCGCTGCAGGACGTCGCGGGCGCTGGGCCACTCGCCCTTGCCAGCCAGCACCCGCCCCTGCGTAATCAGCACGTCACACAGGTTTTCCCGGTCGCCCAGTTCTTCAGAGCCGCTGACCCCCTGCACGGTCAGGGCCAGGGCCTCGTCCAGCCGGCCCAGTGCCAGCAGATTGACTGACATGTTGGCCAGCAGCAGGTCCTCGTGCTGGCGATAGCCGGCGGCGCGGGCGCGCGCCAGGGTCTGCTGGTTGAGCGTCAGCGCCTCGTCGAATCGCCCCAGTTCCTGATAATCCAGCGCCGCGTTGATTGACGCGCTGGAAATCAGAATGGAGTGCCCGATGGCGGTGGCCAGCTCCAGCGCCTCAAGGTGATAGGGCAGCGCTGTCTCGTAATCTTTGAGGTCCAGGTAGAGGTTGCCAATGTTGTTCAGGGCGCGTGCCTGGCCCTGGGCGTCGCCAATCGACTGCACCATGCGCAGGCAGCGCAGGTGGTATTCCAGCGCCTGCCCCAGTTGGCCAGTCTTGACTGCCGTGATGGCCAGGCCGTTCAGATTGCGCGCTTCCAGGGCAGTCAGGCCCAGCGCCGCCGCCAGCGCCGCGCTTTCTTCAAAGGCCGCGCAGGCTTCGGGGTAATTGGCCAGATAAAAGTGCCCGTAGCCAATCAGCATGCGGGCGCGGGCCATGCCCGCCTCGTAGCCGGTCTGCTGCGCGAGGTCCAGAGCGCGCGCCGCCAGCTCCTGCGCGCGCTGCATGGACAGCATCAGCACGGCGTCGGCCTCGTCGTTCAACTGGTCCACGCTGCGCCACGCCGCGTTGGCGGGGGGCAGGGCAGCGGTGGCGGGGTAAAACGACATGGAAACCTCCTGGGACAGTGGGGCGGGAATAAGCCAGAAGATAGCGGCGCCCGGCTGACAGGCTTCTGAATACCGCTCCACCCCCGGTCATCTTCATCTGCCCTTGACCGGCTGCCGTTAGAGGTGGGGCGGAATGCGTCTGGAGGCGGCAAAATGCGTGCTATAGACGACGTTTTCTGGTCAATGTATTCGCGTGCTCTTTGGAATCAAAGGCACACTGGCCTGCCAGAACCAGCGGTGACGCCTGGTCTGATTTCACACAGAGTTCTGACGCGGCGGCACGGTGGGCCGTCACTGCCCTGGCAAGACTCTGCATTAAGCGAGCCGTGGAGAAGGGGCAATCTGGCGGCTCTGAACTCGATGAATGGCCTGCGAAAAGAGTCCGACGCTGAGCCAGAACTTCACCCGGTCAGGTGGCGTGGGCAGAGATGGGCGCCGATGGCAGCGTTGAGATTATTGAGACGCCTTCCAGCTGTGTTGTGAGCCCCTCAGGACAGAACTGCATTGCCAGCCGCTGTCCACTCCTGCTTGCGTCGCGGCTGGGTCACTTGCTTCGGATTGAGTTTTGGACAAAACGAAGGGTCGAAGGCCGTCTCACTCCTCAAGCGGCGCCCTTTCAATGCCTGAGCGCTCCAGGCGGCTCTCCGGCTTAATGGCCCGGCCGCATGCCGGTGGTCGCTCCCACCTGCGCCGTGTCCAGCAGTAGCTGGGGCCGGAAGCGCAGGCCGTCGGCAGCCACCAGTTGCGCCGGAATCCCGTTCACGTGGCGCATGGCCCGTTCGGGCGCCACGCCATGCAGGTGGCCGTAGACAATCTGGTCGGGGCGCGCGGCCTCAATCACGCGGGTCAGCGGGTTGGGCAGATAAGGCGGCGAGGCCGGCGGGTAATGCAGCATCATCAGCAGGTGGTCGCCGGGCTGGCGCAGGGCCTGGGCCGCCCGCACGCTCAGGGTCAGGCGCTCGGCCTCGCGGGCCAGCAGCCGCTCATCGTCGGCGCCCAGCGGCTCGTGGCCTGGCGTGACCCAGCCGCGCGTGCCGCAGACCACCACATTGCCCACCCGCACGGCGTCATTGACCACCGCCAGCATGCCCGGCGGCAGCGCGGCGCGCAGCTTGCCCGCCGTGGGCCACCAGTAATCGTGGTTGCCGCGCAGCAGCACCTTGGTGCCGGGCAGCGCCGCGACGGGGGCCAGGTCCTGCAGCGCCTCGGGCAGCCGCATGGCCCACGACAGGTCGCCGGGCAGCAGCACCAGGTCGTCCGGGCGCACTGACGCCTGCCAGTGGTCAAAAATGGCCTGGGGGTGCCCCGCCCACTGCGGCCCAAACACGGTCATGGGCTTGGGGGTGGTCAGGGCCAGGTGCAGGTCGGCGATGGCGTATACGCGCATGAGGGCTCCGGGGAAGAGAAAAACACCCTCCCAACTGCGGGAGGGCGAATCTGTGGTCGGCTCGCTTGGTCGGGGCGAGAGGATTCGAACCTCCGACCCCTTCGTCCCGAACGAAGTGCGCTACCAGGCTGCGCTACGCCCCGAAAGAAGCCGACCAAAGCCCGGCGGGTGGCTGGGCAGGGGGTAGTCTACGCGCGGGCCTGGGGGGTGTCAAGCGCGTGCCTGGGCGTTATTCCCAGTCTTCCGGCGCGTCTGGGAGGAGGTCGCCAGTGTCCTGCTCCGCCACAAAAGCGCGAATGGCGGGCCAGATCACGCTGCCTGGATAGCCCCGGCGGGCCAGAAAGGCAAAGGCGCTGGCCTGAGGGTCACGCTTGCGGGCAAACGAGGGCCAGCGCCGGGCCAGCAGCTCAGCCACAGCCTCGGCGTCGCTGCCAGGATCACGGGCCTCCAGGGTGTCCTGAATCAGTTCGTCGGCCACGCCCCGCCGTTTAAGGGTCTGGCGCACCCGCATGACCCCCACGCCCCGGCGCGCATTTTCCACCCGCGCCACCTGGCTGTCGTTCTGATAGCCCAGTTCCTGCACGCGGGCCAGGACCTCGTCAATCAGGGCGGCGTCCTCACTGCGTTTTTCCAGCCGGCCGCGCAGTTCCTGAGCACTCAGGGCGCGCTGGCCCAGAGCGCGAAAAGCGTAGGCCAGAAGCGCGTCGCGTTCCTCGGCGGGGGTGCGGGCGGGGCGCGGCTTTGGCGTCTGGTTCCCGTCCGGGGCAGCTCTGGAGCGTCGGCCGTACATGCCCCGCAGTATGCCGCTTGCCGCCGCGCCCGGAGGCGGGTATAGTCACGAGGTTGCCTTCACGGCAGCCGGGCGCCCCAGGCGCCGCGCGCCGGCCCACCCGCCGGACGCTCGTGTTCCCTAGGAGGGAACCGCCCCGCACCGCCAGACCGGCGGCGGGAGAACAAGGAGAAAGACACATGGCCCTTCGTCATAAATCCGCCCAGAAACGTCACCGTCAGAGCCTTAAGCGCCGCCTGATCAACCGCAGCCGCAAGAGCACCATCAAGACCTTCACCAAGAAGGCCGTGGTGGCTGCCCAGACCGGCGCCGAAGACCTGGCCATGCTGCAGAGCCGCGCCGAGAGCTTGATTGACAAGGCCGCCAAGGGCAGCACCCTGCACAAGAACACCGCGGCCCGCAAGAAGAGCCGTCTGGCCAAGGCCATCAACAAGGCCAAAGCCGCTCAGCAGGGCTAAGCCAACATCACCGCGCGCACCGATAAAACGTCGGTGCGCGTTTTGTTGGGTAGGGCCAGGATGAAGCCCACCGGCTGAATGACCAGGCCGCGCGGGCCGTTACGAGTGACCTTCTTGAGAGGATGGGCCATTCATCTTCCCAAGGGAAAACAGACAAAGCCGCCGCAGAGGACGTTTCATTCCTCTGCGGCGGCTCTGTGAACTTCTGGGCTTACTTCACCACGGCGCGGATGGCGCAGCGGCCCTGGCTGGACGCCTTGAGCACCGGCACCTGCCAGCGCACGTTGGTGTATTCGCTGGGTTTGACCTCAACCTGGCGCTGGACCTGCTGACCGTTTTCGGTGACCGTTACCGTCTTTTTCAGCGGCGCGGCGCCAAAGGTTTTGCCGTCAATGCTGTACAGCGTGACCACGCCGGCCACTGTGCAGGCCGCGCTACGGAAGGTGGTTGCCGGGTCCACCTTCATATCGAGCTTCAGGCCACGCAGGTCGGTCGCAGAGACGTTTTGCATGGTGTGAGCCATATCGAGCAGGACGCCAGGCACGACGGCAACCTTGCTGGCATCCGTCAGGACTTCGGTGGTTTTGCCGTTCTGGGTGGTCTGGGTGACCACCGAGGTGCTGGAGGTCAGCTTCAGGGGACTGGGGGTCTGAGCGGCAGCCCAGGACAGCAGCAGGGCCGGAGCAAGCAGAGCAGAGGCGGCGTGTTTCATGGACAGAGAACCTCCAGGCAAAGTGCGAGAACGCAGGGACATGGGCTCCAGTTGGCCGCGTGCGGGTGACCTCAGTCTGATGGTCGCGCGCCGGGCGGGCCAGTGGCCGCTGTTGTACCGCGCCGCCGCATGAGGGGTGTGGGAGCCAGGGGGAGGCGGCAGCCTTTACGCCTGCGCGCCTCGCGCCTCAACCACGCCGGCCAGGACGCGGGCAATTTCATGAATCTCGGCGGCGTCCTGGCCCTCGACCATCACGCGAATCAGGTTCTCGGTGCCGCTGGGCCGCAGGTTCACGCGGCCCTTGCCGTGCAGCTGCGCCTCGGCCTGGGCCACCGCCGCCTGCACCTCCGGGTCGGCCGCAATGGCCTTTTTGTCGGCCACCCGGACATTGACCAGGGTCTGCGGGTACATCACGAGGTCGTCGTGCAGGGCGTCCAGCGTGGTGCTTAGCGCCTTCATGCTCCCCAGGGTCAGCAGGGCGGTGAGGACGCCGTCGCCGGTCGGCGAGACATCCAGAAACAGGATGTGCCCGCTCTGCTCGCCGCCCAGCCGCAGCCCATCTCCGTGCAGCCGCTCGTGAACATAGCGGTCGCCCACCGCTGTGCGTTCCAGGGGAATTCCGGCCTCGGCCAGTTTCACTTCCAGGGCCATGTTGGCCATGATGGTCGTGACCACCCGCCCCTCGCCGCGGGCGCGGGCATTGAGCAGGAGCATGTGGTCGCCGTGAATCACATTGCCCCGGCTGTCCACGAAGAGAGCGCGGTCAGCGTCGCCGTCAAAGGCCACGCCTAAGTCATACTGCCCTTCACGCACAATGCGCTGAAGGTGATCCAGATGGGTGCTGCCGCAGTCGCGGTTGATGTTGCGGCCGTCCGGCGTGGTGTAGACCGCGAAGACGTCCGCCCCCGCCGCCTGAAACACCTTGGGCCCCACCCGGTAGGCGGCCCCGTTGGCGCAGTCCATCGCAATCCGCAGGCCGCTGAGGTTTGGGGCGTGCCCCCGCAAGTAACCTGTGTACAGCCGCTCGGCTTCAGAGTAGTTGGTGACCCCGCCCAGGTTCACGCCCGTCACGGGGGGCAACTCGTGCAGGCGGTCCAGCGCGGCCTCTATGTCCAGTTCGGTGGCGTCACTCAGTTTCTGGCCGTCGGCGCCGAAAAACTTGATGCCGTTGTCCTGATAGGGGTTGTGCGACGCGCTGATCACCACGCCCGCATCGGCCTTCAGGTGACGGGTCAGGTAGCTGACGCCGGGGGTAGGCAGCACGCCCACATGAATGACATTCACGCCCCGGCTGGTCAGGCCGGCGGCCAGGGCCGCTTCCAGCATGTCGCCGCTCTGGCGGGTGTCCTTGCCGATGACCACCGCGGCCTGATCGCGTCCAGCTTTCAAGATTTCACCGGCGGCGGCGCCCAGCTCCATGACCCAGGCGGCAGTCAGTGGATGGGCACCCGCCACAGCACGCACCCCATCGGTGCCGAAGTATTTACGTTCGCTCATATCTTGGCCGCATGATACGCCGGCGAGTGTCATGCTCACGGCACGCCCACTTGAACCCGGTCAAAACATGGCAACCCCGGCGCTCCCCACCGCGTACCGTGGGGCATGAGCGGATTCTCAGTCGGATCGTTCTCGTTCAGCCGCAGCGGTCACAGGGGCGGCTTTATGCGCCACAGCAGCCACAGCAGTCATAAGCGGCATCACTACGGTGCCGGCGGGCACCACCGTCAGGTGCGCCGTTCGGGCTGCCTGGGGATCTTCGTGGTGGCGGCCCTGGCGGCTGGTGGGTCGCTGACGGGGCTCGTCTCGCTGCTGGCCTAAAGCTTGCTGCGGCGCGCCTTCGCCTTTGTCGCTGACCAGGCGGCCACCCGGCGCAGTCAGGCCCCAGCGTGCGGTGTGCGGGCGTGGCCGCCAGAGCTGCGCGCTGCCTTTCCTGGGGCGCGGCCCGTCGAAAGCTGGACGGGGGAGGGGGCCGCCTTTGCCCGGTACCGCAGCGGGCGCGGCCCCCTGTTTCTGAAATACATTCCGGCGGGCTGGCGCGATGCCCGCGCGGCCGAGCGTTTGCGCCGCGAGGCTGCTTACCTGCGGGATCTGGCCCCTCTGGCGCCGGTGGCCCACGCGCCGCACCTGCACGACGCGGCCAGCCAGGCGCAGCCTCTGGCCCACCTCCTGACCCGCGACCTGACCGACGAGACCACCGGCTGGGGCTGGTTTCAGACCGATGCCCAGCGGGAACAGGGCCTGCATGATGTGGTTCGCCTGCTGGCGCAGCTGCATGCGTTCTGGGCGGGGCCGGGGCAGGCTCATCTGCGTGGCCCCTGGGTCTGGCAGCCCGCGTCCGTGGTCCGGAGGCAGCCTCAGACAGACGGCCTGCCTGAAGCGGTGCGGGGCGCTGTGCTGGCGGCCGCACGTGACCTGCCTGCGCTGCTGGAGCGCGCCCCCGTCTGGACGCTGGTTCACGGGGACATTCACGCCGGGCAGGTGCTGTGGCCGCGTGGTGGCGCCCCCGCTATCCTGATTGACTACGGCCAGGTACATCCCAGCCTGCCCGGCGAGGACCTCGCGCATCTGCTGGCTCTGCGGCTGGACCCGGCCGAACGCGCCCGCCTGGGGCCGGAACTGCGGGACGCTTACCAAGCGGCGCTGGCTGAAGCCGGGCTGCCGCTGAGCCGCACCGAACTGGCCGCGCAGGAACGGGCGGGCCTGGCCATCAACGTGCTGTCTACGGCGCGGCAGGCACGGCGCCGCCAGAGCAGAGGTGTGCAGCAGGCGCTTGAAGCTGCCGCTCAGGCGTGGTGGGAAGGGGAGGCGTAAGGAGCGAGCAGAGCTGTGGGGGCAGACTCTGCTAAGCGCTTATCGTGACCCGGTTCAGGTCGGGCGATTTCAGAGCAGCATCTCAGCTCGCCACGACACAAAGGCAGTGAGAAATTGCTGGTCGAGTGGGTGATCATAGGAAAGCTGTGCGACTGAGCGAATGAACGCCACTTACGACAGCCTTCGGTGGAATCTTCAGGAGAAACCACTCAAGTCGAGCGAGCGGGTTTATCGGTAGAAGAGAACAGAGGATACAGGTCCTGAACATGCAGTTCACAGCCCAGATGACAGTTGTATCAATCGTTGGCCCGCGCGAGGGCGACTGAGTGGTGGGAGTGATGCACCGATTCTGAAGCCAGTGACAGGCGCTTCGCCGCTCTCAGGGGACCCATCAGAGACGGCTTAGGCCAGCTCACCCAGCAGTTCACGCGCATGGTGCAGCGCGGCCTCGCTGGTGTTACCGCTGAGCATCCGGGCGATCTCTTCCAGGCGTTCGGAGGCGTCGAGAAGGCGCACGCGGCTGACGGTGCGGCCTCCCTCAACATATTTTTCGACCTTGTAATGGTGATCGGCCTGGGCGGCAATCTGGGCCAGGTGGGTGACCACCAGCACCTGCCGGGTGCGCGCCAGCTGCCGCAGCTGGGCGGCCACCGCGTGTGCGGCGCTGCCACCAATCCCGGCGTCCACCTCGTCAAAGACCACGGCGGGTGTGTCGGCTCCCAGTACGGTGCTGATGGCCAGCATCACGCGCGAGAGTTCGCCGCCCGAGGCCACGTCGGCCAGGGGAGCCAACTCCTCGCCAGGGTTAGCGGTGAAATGCAGCGTCACGTCGCTCAGGCCCGAAGACGCCGGCTCGGTGTGGGGCGTCAGGTGAAAGGTCAAGCGCGCGTGCGGCATGCCCAGCTGCCGAATGACGGCCAGCAGCGCCTCGGCCAGCGGCGGCCCCTGTTCGGCGCGGGCCTCATCCAGGGTGTGGCCCGCCGCCAGCAGGTCGGCATGCAGGCGCTCCACATCGGCGTCCAGGGTGCCGGCGTCCTGCTCGTCCTTGGTCAGAGTGGCCAGCTCGGTCTCGACCTGGGCATGAAAGGTGAGCACGTCGTCCAGGGTCGGGCCGTACTTGGCGCGCAGCTTGCTCAGGGCGCCCAGGCGGCCTTCCACGCGCGCCAGTTCCTCGGGGTCAGGGGCCTGATCCTCGGCCACGCCGCGCAACTCGCCGACCACAGCCTGAATACTGCTCAGGGCGTCTTTGAGTTCGCGCTGGAGCTGGGCACTGGTCTCGTCGTAGCGGGCGCTGGTGTTCAGGGCGCGGGCGGCCTCGTTGAGAAAGCCGAGGGCGTTCTCGTCGCCGTCGCTCAGCAAGTTCAGGGCGGCGGCGGCGCTCTGGGCAATAGTGTCGAGGTTGGACAGCCGTGTCAGGTCAGCCTGGAGGGGGTCTTCCTCGCCGGGCTGCGGGGCCACCTCGGCGATCTCGCGTGTCTGAAACTGCAGGAGGTCCAGCTGCCGGGCGCGGTCGCGCTCGCTGGCGCGCAGGGCCTCCAGGCGGGCGCGGGCGTCGGTCCAGGCGCGGTAGGCGCTGGCATAAGCAGCGGCCTGGGCCGGGAGCTGCCGGTCCAGCAGCGCCCGCTGATTGGCTGGGGTCAAGAGGCTGACCGCGCTGTGCTGCCAGTGGATGGTCAGGCGGCGCTGCGCCCAGTCCTGCAGTTCGCGCAGGCTGACGACCTCGCCGTCCAGCCGGGCCGTGCTGCGGCCCTGGGTGGTCACGCGGCGGCTGGCCACGTCGTCGGCCCAGAAGCCGGTCACCAGCAGGTCGCTTTCCCCGCTGCGAATCAGGTCGGTGTTGGTGCGCGCGCCCAGCAGCAGCCCCAGGGCGTCCACGATGATGCTCTTGCCGGCGCCGGTTTCACCAGTAAAGACGCTCAGGCCAGCGCCGAAGTCCAGTTCCAGCGCCTCAATGGTGGCCAGATGCCGCACCTCCAACCGCGACAGCGGAAGGGAGGCAGGCGGAATGAGGGCGGCCGCTGGGGACGGCGGAGCCTCGGCAGGGGCGGTGGCGCGCGCGCGGGCCTTACGGGTCACGCCCCCGAGTCTACCCCGCGCGCCTGGACCCCGATTGGAATGGAGTGGGGAAAAACAGGAGAGGGGGTGCAGCCACCTGAGCAGCCCCTCTATGGAGGAAGTGATAGAAGAGGCGGCCTGAGTGCGCCTTATTCGGCTACGCCCGACCTGAGCCATAAGGCCCAGGCGACGCCCCACGGCACGCACTCCGAACATGAAACCGCCGTTACAGTCCCCCCATATTTCGCTGCCGCGTGCGGCAGACAATGGCGGCACTGTTCACCTGTCCATCCCCGGAGTGGCTGGGAGGACGAGGTGAAAAAGGAGTGACCCTATGACCCATGAATCGACTGGCGGCGTGAGCAAGCGCAGCCTGCTGCTGCTGGGGGGCCTAGCGGCCCTGGCCCTGAACAAAGACACGCGCCGCGCCCTGGTGGACGGCAGCCGCAATGCCTGGACCGGGACTCAGGACACCCTGAGCGGGACCGTGGCCCCGGCCCTGCTGACAGCCGCCGCCCACGCCCGCGACGCCGCTCTGCAAGGCGCGCATCAGGTCTCGGACGTGGTCAGTCACACGGCCCAGACCCTGCGGGAGGAAGGCCTGCCCCGCGCCAGCGCCCTGCTGGGCAGCGCAGTTGAAGGTGCTGGTGTGCTGGCAGGCAGTGCCCAGGAACGCGCCCTGCACCTGGCCGGCGAGGCAGGAGAGGTCACGCGCCAGGCCGCCACGCTTAGCGGTCACCGGGCGCAGCAGGTGTGGCAGGCGGCGCAGGCCGGCGCCGGACACACCATTCAGGACGCCCAGAGCGCCGGGCGCGAGCTGCTGGCGACCGTCCAGGACCGTGTGGGGCACGCCTTGCACGAAGCCGCCGACGGCGCCGAGGCCCGCAAACGCCGCGCCGAGCGCACCCTGCGCCAGGCCCGCCGCGACGCGCTGCGCGAGTTACAAAGTGGCCGCAAAGTGCTGAAGAGTCACCAGCTGGAAAAGGCCGTGGCCAAGCGCGTCGCGCCACTGGAAAAGAAACTGACCCAGGAGCTCAAGCTGCTGGACAAACAGGCCAGGCATGCCCGCCGCGATGACCGGCACGGCTCGGGTGTGGGCGGCGGCCTGGTGGCCCTGGCCCTGCTGGGGACCGGCATCGTGGTGCTAGCACGGGTGCCTGCTGCCCGGCAGGGCATCTTGAACGCCGTCGAGGGTGTCAATCCCGACGCCGCCGAAGCCCTGCGCAAGGCCGGCCGTGACGCCCGGAACCTCATTGGCACCGCCTGGCTGGAGCGGATTGAGGAAGAGAAGGTGACCCCAGCCCCCGGCGCGGCGCGCAGCACCCAGGCCGCCACGACCGGCGCCACCTGGGGCGGGGCCGTGGCGCCTGACGCCCCGGCAGCCGCCAGGACAGCGGCGGAAACTGAGAAAGCCAGTTCAGAGGCGACTCAAGTTAAGAAGGACGACGCGCCCAAAGCCGAGGCCAAAGGCACCAAGCCCGCCAACCCCACCAACTAAGCGAGCGTTCTCACGCGCCGTCTGCCCAGTCTGGGCGGCGGCGCTTTTGCGTTTTCAGTCGCAAAGGATGTGGCTCTGGTGTCCATCTTGAATGGACAGACTGTTTAGCAGATGTGTCTTCTGTGTGGCCTCAGGTTGGCAGAGGAGAGGCCAGAACGTTGTCTAGCTGGCTCTTGTCAGGTTTCGGCCATTCTGGGTCAGTCCACTGCCTTTGTTCCCTGAGATGTGACACCACTAAAGTTGGTGTGGAACCGTTTCCTGAGCGACAATTCCGGGAACGCTTCGCACACGAACTCCTGTCTTTCCCGGTCCACAGAGGCCGCGCCCCGGAGGTTTCCATGAGCCTGACTGCCCCGAATCCCCTCGCTGACCTCGGTATCAAGGCCACCGTTCACCTCAACCCTGGCGTGGACGAGCTGTATGCCCACGCGACCCGCCTGAATGAAGGGGTGCAGGCCGCCACAGGCCCCCTGACAGTCCGCACCAACAAGACGGGCCGCAGCCCCAAAGACCGCTTTATCGTTGAAGACGACCAGACGAAGAACAGCGTGTGGTGGGGCGGTTTTAACACGCCCGTCTCTCCAGAGGTCTTTGACCACCTGCTGGACAAGATGACCCGCTATGCCCAGGGCCGCGAGCTGTTTGTGCAGCAGGTGTACGCCGGCACCGATCCCCGTTACCGCATTGGGGCGCGGATGGTCACGGAAATGGCCTATCACTCGCTGTTTATTCGCAACATGTTCGTGCGCCCCACGGCCGACGAACTGGCCACCTTTCAGGAAGACTGGACCGTCCTGAACATCCCGTCCTTCAAGGCAGACCCCGAAACGGACGGCGTACGCAGCGACACCTTTATCCTGGTCAACTTCACCAAGAAGATGATTCTGGTGGGCGGCACCCAGTACGCCGGCGAGAACAAGAAGGGCATCTTTGGCGTCCTGAACTTCCTGCTGCCGGCCCAGGGCGTCATGCCCATGCACTGCTCGGCCAACGTGGGCGAGGACGGCGACGTGGCGCTGTTTTTCGGTCTGAGCGGTACCGGCAAGACCACCCTGAGCGCTGACCCCAGCCGCAAGCTGATCGGCGACGACGAGCACGGCTGGACCGACACGGGCGTCTTCAACTTTGAAGGCGGCTGCTATGCCAAGGTCATCAACCTGAATCCTGAGGCTGAGCCGGCCATCTACCAGACCACCCGCACTTACGGGACCGTGCTGGAAAATGTAGTGCTGGACAGCCAGGGTGTCCCTGACCTGGACGACGGCAGCCTGACCGAAAACACCCGCAGCGCCTACCCCATTGATCAGATTGCCAACATTCAACCTGGGAGCCTGGCCGGGCATCCGCGCAACATCGTCTTCCTGACTGCCGACGCCTACGGGGTGCTGCCGCCCATCAGCCGCCTGAGCCGCGAGCAGACCATGTACCAGTTCATCAGCGGCTTTACTGCCAAGATTCCGGGCACCGAAGACGGCGTGACCGAGCCCAGTCCAACCTTCAGCACCTGCTTTGGCGCGCCATTCATGCCCCGGCACCCCGGCGAATACGCGCGCCTGCTGGCCCAGAAGGTGCAGGAGAGCGGCGCCCGCGTGTGGCTGGTCAACACCGGCTGGAGCGGCGGTCAGTACGGCACCGGCAAGCGCATGAGCATCGCCCACACCCGCGCCATGATTAACGCGGCGCTGTCCGGGGAGCTGGACGACGTGAGCTTTGAGCAAGAGCCGTTTTTCAACCTGGAGATTCCGACCGAGGTGCCGGGTGTCCCGGCCCAGGTCCTCAACCCCCGCGACGCCTGGGCCGACCCCGCCGCCTACGACGAGGCCGCCCGCAAACTGGCCCGCATGTTCCGCGAGAACTTCAAGCGCTTTGAAGAGGGCGTGGCCCCGGCCGTGACTGCCAGCATGCCCAATCACGACCAGAACTGAGCAAAAAGGCGGAGGGAGGCGTCAGGGGATTGCTCCCCTGGCGCCTTTCGTATACAGGGGCCGCTAAGAGAACGGTGCCCCTGTGAAGAGGAGCTGATGCCGAGCCGCGAGCAGGGCGCCGTGCTGGTTGACCCCTCTGGTCGTCAGGCGCGCTTCCCTTCCTGCCGTGTCCTTTCAAAACAAAAAACAGACCTCAGGGCATCATCCTGAGGTCTGTCTTGAAGGAGAACGATCCGTCGGCTGAGGCTTACTCTTTCACGCCTCCGGCCACGGCGCCGCCCACGAAGAAGTTCTGGAAGGCGTAGAACAGCGCAATAATCGGCAGGGCGCCCAGCGTGGCGGCGGCGGCGAACACGCCCCATTTGGTGCTGAATTGCCCGGTCGAGAACGAGCGCAGCATCACGCCGACCGTCCACTGCTCCACGCCGGTCAGCAGGACGTTGGCCAGAATGAATTCGGCGTAGGTGCCGATGAACTGGTTCAGGAAGATAAAGACCATGATGCCGCCGGACAGGGGGAGCACCACGCGCAGGAACGTTTGCCAGCGGGTGGCGCCGTCCACCATGGCCGCTTCCTCCAGCGACTCGGGCAGGCTTTCCACATAGCCCTTGAAAATCCAGGTGTTAAAGGCGATGGCGCCGCCCGAATAGGCCAGAATCAGGCCAGTGAAGGTGTTGGCCAGCCCCAGGTCGGTCAGCAGTTTGTAGACCGCCACAAGCGCCAGAAAAACCGGGAACATCTGAATAAAGATGAAAAACAGCAGGGTCTGGAAGCGGCCAGGAAAGCGCAGCCGCGCCATCGCGTAGCCCGCCGTGGTGGACAGCAAGATGGCCAGAATGCCCGTGATCCCCGAGACCAGCAGCGTGTTGCGCACCGACAGGACAAATTTGCTCTCGTTGGTCTGGCCCGTGAACTGCGCCGGGGTCATGAACACCACGATCAGCAGCAGGGCGCCGACCAGCACCCAGCCAGCCCAGCGGGCCAGACGTGCTGGGCCTTCGGGGTTGGCGCTGAGGCGACCGACGAGCTTCAGGATGAGCAGGGCGGCGGCGGCGGCCCCACCCGCGACGGCCAGCACCAGCTGCCAGCCAGGCACCGTGAAGCCCTCAAACAGCTTGGCAAAGTTCTCGTAACTCAGCACCTGCAAGTTGGGCAGCAGGCCCGAGCGGTACAGGACGTTGGGGTTACCAGTGTCTGGAAAGGCAAAGAGGCTGTTGCGCGGGTCAAAGGCGGCAATCAGAACGTACAGCAAGGGGTAGATGGCGACGAGCACTACCAGAATCAGAAACAGGTGGGTCAGCTGCGTGCCAAACACGGCCCAGTAGTCAACGCGCTGCCCGGTCCGGGCCATACCGAGGCGCTGGCCCAGCAAGCTGGTCAGGGCCAGCACGCCGGTGGCGGCCAGCAGAAACAGCAGGAAACTGACCCAGCCATTCTTGACAAAGTAGATGGTGAAGGCGGGCGCCTTGCCCTCCAGCGTTTGCGCCAGGCGGAAGCCCAGGTAGCCCAGACCGGCGAGCACCACCGCCAGCACCAGCCAGGGCAGCAGGCGGCGTAGCAGAGACGGTTCGCGGTGAACGTAGCCCCCGGGGGGCAGAGAGGTGCTGGGGGCAGATTTGGTGGCGGTCACTTGCGGGCCTCCTTGAACACCCCAGCGGCCCTGAAATTCACCAGGCTAATGGCCAGGGTCAGGAAAAAGATGATTAGGGCAATGGCACTGGCCAGCGCGAAATTCTGGCCGCCGCTGGAGACAAACGCCGTGTTGTAGCCCCACGACAGCAGGATGTCCGTGCTGCGCGCCGTACTTTCGCGACCCGCCTGATCTGGCCCGCCAGCCGTGAGCAGGTAGATGATCCCGAAGTTGTTGAAGTTGAACGCAAAGCCCGACAGCAAAATGGGCGTAAACGAGGTGCGCAGCAGCGGCAGGGTAATGCCCGTAATCTGCTGCCAGCGGCTGGCGCCGTCAATGCTGGCGGCCTCGTACAGGTCGTCACTGATGGTGCTCAGGGCGCTGATGGTGGCGGTCATCATGTAGGGAAAGCCCAGCCACAGGTTGACCAGCAGAATGCTGATTTTGGCCCACAGGGGGTCGTTCAGCCACGGAATCGCCACGATCCCCAGCAGACCCAGCGCCTTGTTCACCACGCCGTAGGGCTGGTTCAGCAGCGCCACCCACATCTGCACGCTGATGACGGCCGGAATGGCCCATGGCAGAAACAGCAGGGTGCGGTAGATGTTGCGGCCCTTGAGGTTCTTGTTGTACAGCAGGATGCCCAGAATCAGGCCGGCCAGCGCGTTAATGATGACGGTGCTGAAGGCAAACACCACTGTCCACAAAAACACCGGCCACAGGGCGCGGCTGGCCTTACTGAAAATCTCCTGAAAGTTGGCCAGCCCCACGTAGCCGAACGTATTGATGCGCGTGGCCGCCGCGACCGTCTCCAGCGTGGCCGGAACAGGCGCGCTCAGGGTGACCTGGGGGCCTGACACCGATTCGACCTTTTGCCGCAGAGGGCTGGAGGCCTCTTCGTCGTACAGCACGAGGGAAGCGCCCTGGCAGCTGGGCTGGGCACAGCCTAGGTACTCGGCCACTGTCTGCTCGCCCAGTTCAGAGAGGGTCACCACCCGGCGGTCTGCGCTGAGGGTGGCGGCTGTGCGGCTGGCGCTGTCGGGGCTGCCGCTGTTCTGGCCACTGTAATTGGTGAAGGCGTAATTAACCGTTAGAATCACCGGCAGCACGGTAAACGCCAGGACAAACACCAGCGCGGGCAGCAGATAAAACCAGTCGGTGATCCAGGGAAAGGCGCGGTAGGTCAGCGGCGCCAGGACCAGCAGCGCCAGCCCCGCCCACACCAGGATCAGATACGCCGGCGCTCCGGGCACCACCTGAGCAGTCAGCAGCGATAAGCCCCAACCAATCAGGGCGCTGAGCCCCAGCAGGGCCCCCAGAATCAGCAGGGCCAGCAAAAAGCCCCGCGTGCCCTGGGGAGGCACGGCGGGGCGCTTGAGGGTAGGAGCAGGCAATGTGTTGGTCATGTGGCGTCGAGACCTCCCTGGCGTAAGTGCCGGCGTGGAACGAAAAGGAAGTGAACCGCCGTGTCAAGAATGGGTGTCTGTACGGTACTCCACAGGATGCCCAGACACGTCAGGTTAAGGAAGTCACCGTTCATCTTCCGGTGAACAGAGGGAAAAAGACGTGGCGGCAGCACTGGAGCGGTTCCGGCACTTTCCTGGAAACGCGGAATGTGTGCCGTCACGTTCTGAATGGCCAGCACAAGGCCCTGGGCCTGGGCCGCACAAAAATGTCCGGCGGCGGCAGGGACCGCCGGGCCGGACAACCGGGGGAACACGCCGGGCATGTTCCCCCAGAGAGGCATTACTTGATGTTGCTGTTAATTTCCTGCACGGCCTTGTCCAGAATCTGCGAGTAGTTCTGGTTGGCCTTTTGCACGCTCTGGGCAATGGCGCTGCTCCAGGGGCTCCAGACGGCGCCCATCTGGGGCACGTTGGGCATGGGGGTGCCGGCGCTGATGCTCTTGCCGAAGCCCACGACCACGGGGTCGGTCTTCAGCTTGGTGCGGGCCGAGAGGCTGACCGGGATGCGGCCGCCCGCCTTGTTAAAGGCCACCTGCGCGTCGCTGGCAGAGATCTGCTTGGCAAATTGAGCCGCCACGGCCTTCTGCTTGCTGTAGGCGTTCATCATGGTGCCCTGCACGCCCACGAAGGGGCTCCACTTGCCGCTGGCGCCGGGAGGGGTGGGGAAGGTGGCGATGCCGTAGTCAATGCCCGCCTTCTTGATGTCTCCCATGTCCCAGGGGCCGGTCAGGAACATCGCCAGGCGGCCGTCCACGAAGGCGCTCTTGGCGGCGCCGCCGTCCACACCTTCAGGAACGAGGTTGTACTTGTAGCGCAGGTCGTTCAGGAACGCGCTGGCCTTGTCGGCGCCCGTGTTGGCCAGGCCCACGTCCTTGACGTTCAGGGTGCCGCTGTTGTTCTTGAACACATAGCCGCCGTACGCGCTGATGATGCCGTACTGCATGTAGGCGTTGCTCAGGTCGGCCAGGTAACCGAACTTGCCGCTGCCCGTGTTCTTCTGGGCGGCAGCCAGAAACTGCGTCCAGTTGGTCGGCGCCGTGGCCACCAGTTTCTTGTTGTACACCACGGCCACGGCTTCGGCGAACATGGGGATACCGAACAGTTTGCCCTGGTAAGTCATGGCGTTCAGACCGGTCTTGTCGTAGTCGGTGCGCGAGGTCACGTACTTGTCCATCGGCTCGATGACGCCGGCGGCGGCCAGCTGGCCCAGGCGGTCCTGGGGCAGGGTGGTCACGAGGTCAGGGCCCTGGCCCTTGGGGGCGCTCTGAATGAGCTTGTCAGGAATTTGATCAAACGGCACCGTCACCAGATTGACCGTGTGGCCGGTCTTGGCCTTGAACTGCGCGGCCTGTGTGCGCAGCCAGCCCAGCTCGGCGTCCCCGAAGTGCGACCAGACCGTGATGGTCGCGGCGCTGGCTTGACCCAGCAGAGCAAGAGACAGAACCGTCAGTGCTTTTTTCATAGGGCTCCTTTGTGGGCAGCGATTGTGAATCGCTTCCAATTGGACATTGCAATTCCCAGGGGCCTTCCACTGTTGGGGGCCGCCTGGCGTGCCGAGGTGAGCGCCTCGGCGGAGAAGTGTATTCCGGTTGCTCAGAAAATAGTATAGACCTCTGATTCCCGCTTGACAATGTGCTGAGACCACAGCTTTTTCACGTCCCAGTCAGTCCTGAGTCACCTTTGACGGGGACAGAGAAGTGGCGTGGCCTCTTCCTGCAAAACCCACAGGTCCACTGATGGCCGAACCCGACGGGAGAAAACAGTTTGAGATGCAGTTGCTCTGGCTTGAAACTGTTTTGCAAGCCTTCTTTCAAGGGGTGTGGCCAGCCAGGCCAGGGGGCGTCTGGCCCATGCGGGGGCGCGTACACTGCCCGGATGACTGACGCCTCTCGCCTGTCCCGTGACCGACCGGGACCTTTCAATCCTGCGCGTGAACTGTCGGTGCGTGTGCTGCTGCGGGTGCTGGCCGGCGACACCTTTGCCGCGCCTGCACTGGACGCGGCGCTGTCTCAGGCCCGGCTGCCCGGCCGGGACGCTGGCCTGGCCACCCATATCGTGTACGGCACGCTGCGGCACCTGCCCAGCCTGAGCAATGCTCTCTTGCCGCTGCTGCGCGGCGAGACCCACCCAAAGGCGCGCGCCCTGTTGCTGGCCGGTGCCTTCGAGAAACTGTATCTGGAGACGCCGCCGCACGCGGTAGTCAGCGAATATGTGAATCTGGCCCGCACCGCGCGCTTGGCGCCGCCGGGTCTGGTCAATGCGGTGCTGCGCCGCGTGGAACGCGCGGCCGACGCTGAAAATCAGGAGTTACCGGCCTGGCTGGCGGCGGTGTACCGGGACGCTTACGGCGAGGCGGCCGGGCGCGTGATGGCCGACCTGCTTCAGCCTCAGCCCCTGTGGCTGAGCCTGTCGGACGCCGGGGTCAGGACGCTGGAAGAGGAAGGCAGCGTGGTGGAAAGCGGCCCGCAGGGGGTTGACCGCGTGAACCTGGACCGGCCCTTGCGCCAGACCGCTGCCTTTGCCCAGGGGCAGGCCCAGCCGATTAACCCGGCCAGCCGCGCCTGCGTGGACGCCCTGGGCGACGTGCGGGGCGCGCGGGTGCTGGACCTGGCGGGCGGCGCGGGCGTGAAAGCCGCCATGCTGGCCACCGAGGGTGCGCAGGTGACCAGTGTGGACATCGAGCCGCGTAAGCACGAGGCGGCGCGCAAGAACCTGCGCCGCCTGGGCCTGAAGGCCGATTTCATCTCGCACGACCTGACGCAGCCTCTGCCTCTGGCCCCGGCGCCGTTCGTGCTGCTGGACGCCCCCTGCACGGGCAGCGGCACTCTGCGCAGTCATCCGGAAATCAAGCTGCGCCTGACCCCGGAAGCCGTGAAGGAGATGGCGCATTTGCAGGCCCAGATGCTGCCCAGCGCCGCCGCTCTGGTGCAGCCAGGGGGCACACTGGTGTATTCAGTGTGCAGCGTGACGCCCCAGGAGGGGCCAGAGGTGGTGGCGGCGTTCCTGAACACCCACCCCGACTTTGAGGCGCAGGCCGTGCCGAACCTGGAAGTCCCCAGTGTGCCGGCCGGCCCCGGCGTGCTGACGGTGCCCGAAGGCGGGATAGACGGCTTTTTTATCGCGCGGCTGCGGCGAAAGGGCGGCGACTAAACATCATGCCTCTGGCCCTGACACGTCAGCGGGAGTTTCGGCGCCGGTCCGTTCGGGCTGGGAGGCCACTGGGCCCAGGGTTTGCCACGCCAGATGGTCCAGAGCGCCGCGTTCCAGCGTGACCGCCCACCTGTCCCCCACGGCCAGGCCATCAGCGCCGCTTGCAAGAGGACGGTGCGTCCGGGGAAGTCCAGCCGCGCGGCCGCCAATCGCTCACCTCTGAGCAGGATGCCCGCCGCCCAGGCCTGCGCCGCCGCCTCGGGCAGCCAGTGGGCAAAGGCCGCCCCAATATCGCTGCCAGGCGCCAGCAGCACTGATACGGACTCGGATTGCATCGTTTGCAAAAACGATGCAATCCGAGCAGAGCGAGAAGGAGAGAAACGGGTTCCGGGCGTGGAGTTTACAAACCAGTTCTGTTCTGGTTTGTAAATGAAACAGACGGAATTCGTACGACAGGCCCCCACCCTTCCCGGACCAGTGCAGGCCCAGCGGACACGTGAGCCGCAGTCCTGGTCCGGCGTCTGGGCCATAGGTGGCCGCCTCCATTCCCGGCAGCGCCAGAGGACCGCTGGGCCAGGGCGGCGTGACGCCCAGCAGCTCCCCTGAATTCAGCCAGTACAGCTGGGGAAACTGAGCAAAACCAGTGAAAGAGAGGTGGGCAGGGTCAAGGCCTGATACGAGCTCGGATTGAATCGCTTGCAAAAGCGGTTCAATCCGAGCGAAGCGAGGAGGAGCAAAACGGGTTCCGGGCGTGGAGCCGGCACATCGGCTCTTTCCCGATGTGTCGGCGGAACAGACGGAATCCGTATGACTTGCTCAGGGCCGCCTCGACCTCCCTGAACACCTGGGCGCGTGCCTGGACATCGGCCACGGGCAGGGTCAGCCGCACCTGGGTTTCCCCGCGCCGTGAATGGAAGAGGCCCAGCGGGGTGACGCCGGGCGGCCACACAACCCCGCGCAGTTCGGGCGGGAGGCTTCCCAGCTGCCGCATCCGGCGTGGGTCAGGAGGTTGCGGCTGGGGGTGCCGAAAGACCGCCAGCGCGAACCTCAGCCGCGCCAGCCAGCGCCAGCGTTCCGGCACACCGAGCGCCAGCTCACCCTGCACCGGCCAGAACCACCGCCGCTCTCCTCTTTTCATATGTCCACAATAAAATCGGGCCGCGCGCAGCGACCCGGTACCTCAGCAGAATCTGGTTTATTCGCCCAGCGCCGCGTCCAGGGCGATTTCAATCATGGCGTTAAAGGTCAGCTGGCGCTCCTCGGCGGTGGTTTCCTCGTGGGTGACGAGGTGGTCACTGATGGTCAGGACCGTCAGCGCCCTGACGCCGTGCTTGGCGGCCAGGGTATACAGGCCCGCCGCTTCCATCTCCACGGCCAGCACGCCGTACTGCGCCCAGAGTTTGTACTGGTCAAAATCGTCGTGGTAGAAGGTGTCGCTGCTCATGATGTTGCCCACGTGCGTGGCGTGGCCGCGCTCTTTGGCAATCTGGTAAGCGCGCATCAGCAGTTCAAAGTCGGCGATGGGCGCAAAGTTCTTCTGCCCAAACCGGATGTTGTTGATGTTGCTGTCGGTGCAGGCGGCCTGTGCCAGGACGATGTCGCGCACATGCACGTCCGCCTGATAACTGCCGGCTGTGCCGACCCGGACCAGGTTCTTGCAGCCGTAGCTGGCAATCAGTTCGTGGACATAGATCATGCTGGACGCGATGCCCATGCCGGTGCCCTGCACGCTGACGCGCTTGCCCTTGTAGGTGCCGGTGTAGCCGTGCATGCCGCGCACGGTGTTGTGCAGCATGGGGTCTGTGAAAAAGGTTTCGGCAATGTGCTTGGCGCGCAGGGGGTCGCCCGGCAGCAGCACGGTTTCGGCGATCTGGCCGGGTTCAGCGTTCAGGTGAATACTCATGCGCTACAGGCTAGCAGGGGGCCGGGGACGGGCGTCCCGGTCAGGAAAGGTGGGCCAGTGCCGCCGTGAAGAAGGCCTCTGGGTCCAGCGTGCCCCCCTGGGCCAGGTCAGGGCGGCCCCCACCCTTGCCGCCGGTCTGGGCCAGCGCGGCTTTCAGGACTGCGGCGGCGTTCACGTCAGGCGCGCTGCTGCCCACCCCGCAGCGGCCCACAGCGGTCACGGCCAGTACCACGGTGGCCGGGGGCAGGTCGCTCAGGGCGGCTTGCAGGCCGGCGGTGTCTGGGAGGTGCACCGTTTTTACAGTCAGGTCACCACGCACCTGGACGGGCGCCGCGTCGCGCAGGGTCCGGGCGTGGGTGGCGTGCAGGGCATCCAGTTGTGCCTGAAGGGCCACGTGGCTGGCGCTCAGGGCCTCGACCCGTTCCGGCAGGCGCTCGACTGGCACGCTAAATCCCTGGGCCAGCGCCCGTGTGCTGGTGTAGACCCCGCTCAGGTACGCGCTCGCCTCTTCGCCCGCCATAAAAGTGACGCGGGTCACGCCGCCTTTAATCCGCTCGGTGCGCAGCACCACCACCGGCGCGGCCAGGCTCGCGCGCGGCACATGGGTGCCTCCGCAGGCGCTGACATCAAAGGGGTGCCCAGCCTCGTCCCGGAAAATCACCAGCCGCACCTCGCCGCGCACCTGTGTCTCCCGGCGCAGCGGATAGCGGCCCAGGTCGGCCTCGGGGACCACGGGCGTCTCCAGGGTCAGGTCGGTGCGGCCGAGGGTCTCGCGCAGCAGCGTTTCTGCGGCGCGCACGTGCAGCTCCGCCGGGTCGCCCAGCAGGTCCAGGGTGCATTCGGGGCTAGCCATGTTCACGGCGGCCACCGTAAAGGCGGGGTTGACCCGAAAGAACGCCTGCGCCAGCAGATGCTCGCCGCTGTGGCGCTGCATGTGGCGCCAGCGGCGCGCGGCGTCCACCTCGCCTGTTATGTCGGCGCCCACCGGGGGCAGGTCGCCTGTCAGGCGGTGCCACACCTGCCCCGTGGCCTTGTCCTTGCGGCTGCCTGTCACCGCCGCCTCTGCGCCCGCCCAGCGCAGCGTGCCGGTGTCGGCGGCCTGGCCACCAGCTTCCGGGTACAGGGCGGTGGCGTCCAGGGTGACTTCCTGGCCCTGCACGGCCTGAACCTGCGCGGCAAACGTCAGCTGGGTGCTGTGGTGGTACAGGGGATGGGTCATGCGGGCTAGGGTAGCGCCCACCCGCTTCCGGCGCGCCGTCTTCAGCCCAGCTCCCAAAGAGAGAGGAAGCCTTCGTGTAAGCTCAGCTCTGTATGAACGTTATTGGGAAGGTCACGGTGCTGCCTCAGCTGCCCGGCAGCATCGCCCGGCTCTCGGAGCTGGCATATAACCTCTACTGGTCGTGGACCCCACACGTCCAGGCACTGTACGAGACCCTGGACCCCTCTCTTTGGGAGCGCTTCCAGCGTAATCCGGTGCGGACGCTGCTTGAGGTGCCGCAGGCCCGCCTTCAGGCAGTGGCCGCCGACCCAGCTTATCTGGCCCGCTACGCGCAGGTCATGAAAGACTTTGACGCCTACATGGGCAAGGCGGACACCTGGGCCAGCCGGAAGGCGCCGGACCTGAAGCCGGTGGCGTATTTCAGTATGGAATACGGCTTCCATGAGTCGCTGCCCATCTATTCGGGCGGCCTGGGGGTGCTGGCCGGCGACCACTGCAAGAGTGCCTCGGACCTGGGGCTGCCGTTTACGGCGGTGGGCATGCTGTTTCACCAGGGCTATTTCCGGCAACTGTTTGACAAGGACGGCTGGCAGAACGAGGCCTACGACGAACTGGACCTGACCACCCTGCCCATCACGCCCGCCCGCACCGCCGGCGGCGAGGAAGCGCGCGTGCAGGTCCGCATTGGCGACCGCGAGGTGCAGGTGCGGGTGTGGAACTTGAACGTGGGCCGCATTCGGGTGCTGCTGCTGGACACCAATGTCCCTGAAAACAGCGAGGACGACCGCAAGCTCACGGCCCGCCTGTACGGCGGCAACCAGGAGTTGCGCGTGCAGCAGTACGTGCTGCTGGGCGTGGCCGGCATTCGCGCGCTGCGGGCGCTGAATATCCCCGGCGAGGTCTACCACATGAACGAGGGCCACGCCGCGCTGCTGGGTCTGGAGCGGATGCGCGAATACGTGGCGCAGGGCCTTGAGTTCCGCACGGCGGTGGAGACCGTGGCGGCCAGCACGCTGTTTACCACCCATACGCCCGTTCCGGCCGGCAACGACGCCTTTGGCTACGACCTGATGGACCGTTACCTGGGCAAGTGGCCGGGCCTCTTGAACACCACCCGCGACGAACTGTACGCGCTCGCCAGGCACGAGCAGCTGTGGGACGGCCACCTCGTCCCCACCTTTTCCATGACCGTGTTCGCCCTCAACATGAGCCGCGCGGCCAACGGCGTCTCCGAACTGCACGGGGAAGTCAGCCGCGACATGTGGAAGTTCCTGTACGAGGGCGCCGAACCCGAGGAAGTGCCCATCGGCCACGTCACCAACGGGGCGCACAATCTCACCTTCACCAGTCAGGCCATGCGCGACCTGCTGTCCACGGTGTTGCCTGCCGACTGGACCGAGCGCCTGGAAGACGAGGCGATGTGGGCCGCCGTGGAAGGCCTGAGTGACGAGCAGCTGCGCGACGTGCAGCGCGACATGAAGCGCGAGATGATTGCCTTCGTGCGCGCCCGCGTGCGTGAGCAGAAACTGCGCAACGGGGCCTCGGCCGCCGATGTGGCCGCCACCGGCACCCTGCTGGATGAGAACACCGTCACCATCGGGTTTGCGCGCCGCTTTGCCACCTACAAGCGCGCCACGCTGCTGTTCCGCGACCGCGAGCGCCTGAGCCGCATCGTCAACCACCCCGAGCGCCCGGTGCAGTTTGTGTTTGCGGGCAAGGCCCACCCCGCCGACAACCCCGGCAAGGCGTTCATTCAGGAAATTTACCGCATGAGCCAGGAGCCCGAATTCCGGGGCAAGATTGTCATTCTGGAAAATTACGACATGAACGTGGCCCGTCACCTCGTGCAGGGCGTGGATATCTGGCTGAACAACCCCCGGCGTCCACTGGAAGCTTCGGGCACCAGCGGCATGAAGGCCAGTTTTAACGGCAGCCCCAACTTCAGCGTGCTGGACGGCTGGTGGCGCGAAGGCTACGACGGCACCAACGGCTGGCCGATTGGCGAGGAGCGCGAATACGCCGACCTGAACGTGCAGGACGACGCCGACGCCTACAGCCTCTACCAGACGCTGGAAACCGAAATCGCGCCGCGCTATTACGGCACCCCGACCGGTGAGAATTCCTGGGCCGATACGGTGCGCCGCGCCATTCAGACGGTCAGCCCGCGCTTTTCCATGCAGCGTCAGGTCATTGACTACGTGCAGGGCTACTACCTGCCGATTGGCGAACGCGGCGCCGAACTGGCCGAGAACAGCAGCGCCCGCGCCCGCGAGATTGCGGGCTGGAAAGGCTGGGTGCGCCAGCAGTGGAACTACACGACCCTGACGGCCCAGGCCCAGCTGCCCGCCACCACCCAGCCGGGGCAGACGGTGCCTGTCAGCGCGCAGGTCAATCCGGCCGGCATCAACCTCAACGAGCTGCGCGTAGAGGCAGTGCTGAACCGGGGCGGCCACCTGACCCGCTTTCCCCTGAAGAGCCAGGGCGACGGCCGCTTCAGCGCCGATGTGCCGCTGAATGAAAGTGGCCTGTATTCCGTGGGCGTGCGGATGCTGCCGGTTATCGAGGGCCTGAGCAACGACCTCGAAGCGGGCCTGATGAAGTGGGCCTGAGCTAAAGCCGCTTGAGGGCCGCCCGGCACTGTGCTGGGCGGCCCTCGTCATGGGGCTATGACGAAAGGAAGACAGAGGAGGGTCATCAGGTGAGGCCTCAGGGCCGGGCTTGTCAGCGGCCCTCGGCGTCAGTCAGCTCTGCCTGGCCTCTTGCTACGGCTCTTTGCTGAGTTCACACAGGTCAGCGCCGCCCAGTGATTCCCCTGGGCGGCGCTGCTCTCTGTACCTTTACTTGTTCTGAGACAGGCGTTCCAGCACCAGGCGGCTGACCGTCTTCAGGGTTTCAAAGACGCCCACACCTTTGTCGGACATGGCCTCAAACAGTTGCAGTTCCTGCTTGGGGTCAATGACCGCGCGGATCATGGCGGTGGGCAGGGCGTCGGGCAGGTCGCGCTTGTTGATTTGCAGCACGATGGGCACGTCGCGCACGTCAATGCCGTGTTCCTGCAGGTTTTCGCGCAGGTTGCGCATGCTTTCGGCGTTGGCGCGCAGGCGGTTGGGCGCACTGTCAGCCACGAACACGATGCCGTCCACGCCGCGCAAAATCAGCTTGCGGCTGGCGTTGTAAAACACCTGGCCGGGCACGGTGTACAGGTGAAAGCGGGTCTTGAAGCCCTGTACGCTGCCGAGGTCCAGCGGCAGAAAGTCGAAGAACAGGGTGCGCTCGTCCTCGGTGGCCAGAGACACCATCTCGCCGCGCAGGTGGCCGGGGACCTTGGAAAAGACGTGTTTGAGGTTGGTGGTCTTGCCACTCATACCGGGGCCGTAATACACAATCTTGCAGTTGATTTCACGCGCAGCGAAGTTGATGGTACTCATGGAAGTCCTCCTGGGGCGGGGAAGAAGGGGTTAACCGAGCAGGTCGTCAAGGAGCGAAGCCGCGCCCTGGCTGAAGTCGTCGCCCAGTTGCACCGGGGGAATGTCCTTGAGTTCTTCGAGGATGGCCGCAATCTGCGTGATGGTCTTCTTGGCGTATACCTTGACCTTGCCCAGCGGCACACTGGCGTCAAAAATCAGGGTCAGCAGAGAGTCGGTGCCCACCGATTCCACGTACAGGGTGCCGTTCTCGCCCTGGTGAATCTGCTCGCTGAAGGTGCGCTCGCCCAGCATGTTGGCCAGGGCGGCGGTGGCGGCGGCGTTGCTGGCCACCAGGGTCGCCACGCTGTCCAGCGCCGGGGGGCGGGGCGCCCACAGCGCTTCTTTGTGAGACAGCACGAAGCCCTTGCGGTCCACGAGCAAGCCGTAGCGCACGCCCGTGGTTTCCAGAAGCTCTTGAATATGCCCGTCTACACGCTCGAAGGCGTCGCCGTACAGTGCCAGTGAGGGTTCAATCATATGCCCGCCAGTGTAAGTGCGCTTTTCATACAAGAGCCTGACTGAAGGTGAGGCGTGTACCGAATGCGGCTGTCACCTCTGTTGTGGCGGCGCGGCCGCCCGGCGGATGAGGCTGAGCGCTGCCGCACTCTGGTGGCCAGTGGGCGTGGTGAAGCGGGAAAAAGCCCTGCTGCTCAGGAGCCCGAAGCTGACGAAGCGCTCACCCGCCGCGCCGAGCGCCGCATTACACTCGCCCGCGTGACATGGCACAGGCGCAGGGTGGGGACTAGAAGGCTTTCTCTGGCTCTGCTTGGGGCGCTGCTGACGGGGCTGGCCGGGGCGCGCCCGGTGGCGATTGGTGGGCTGGTGCAGAGCAGCGCCGTGGACACCCGCGTCTTTGTAGGCGGCGAGGCGCTGCCCGTGTGGACCCTGCCGCGCCTGGGGGTGGCGGTGCGCAACGACCCGCAGGACGTGCGCCTGCAACTGGGCACGCGGGAACTGCGCTACAGCCCGGCCGCCGGCTGGCGCGCCATTGGCCTGCCGCTGCCCACGCGCTTGCCCTTGCCCGAATTGGCTGGTGGCAGCCTGTATGTGCCGCTGGCGGCGCTGACCGCGCTGGGCGTGCCGGTGCTGGCCGATACGCCCTCGCTGCTGGATTTTGCCGCGCCGGTCAGTGTGCCCCTGGAGACCCTGCCGCCCTCGCCTGTTGCTGTCGCCCCGGCGCCCACGCCTTCGCCTGCCCCTGTGCCGGGGCCAACGCCAGGGCCGACCCCACCGGCGCCGACCCTGCCCAGCGCCACCCTCACCACCCTGCGCGTCAGCCGCACCCTGCACCGCACCGTGGAGGTGCAGCGGGTCGTGGTGGAACTGAGCGGCCCGGTTGCGCACACTGTGACCCGCGAGGCACACGGCCTGGTGGTGGGTCTGCCGGGTGTGACCGCCGCCCCCAGCACCCAGACCCTGGAATCGGGAGATACGCTCAGTGTCCTGAGCAGCCCCCAGGGCACCACGGTTCGGCTGGGCACCGGCGGCGGCCGCAGCGAGATTTTCACGCTGGACAACCCCCCCCGCGTCGTGATTGACACCACCACCTACACCGACAGCCGCGTGCCGCCCCCCGTGAATCCCGACACGCTGCCCGAGGGCGTGACCTACCGGGCGGTGGGCAAGCTGCACCTCCTGAGTTTTGACCCGGCGCGCTATCAGCCGCGCGTGGTGAGCGCCCCGGCTGGCAAGGCCAGCGGCGTGGCCGACCTGGTGCGTTCGGTGGGCGGCGTGGCGGGTGTGAACGGCGGGTACTTTGACCCGGCCAGCAACCTGCCGGTGGATCTGGTGGCGGTGGGCGGCCTGATGACTGCCGGCAGCCTGGAAAAACGCGCCACCCTGGGGTTTACGGCGCAGGGCGAGGCGCTCTTTGGCTATCCCAAGCCCCGCTACGTCCTCAGTGGCCCCGAGTTCAGTGTGACGGTGAACAGCATTCGTAGTCGGCCGGACGGGACGCTGCTGACCGCCTTTGTAGGCGACGGAACGACGCGGGTGGGGGCCGACCTGCTGACCACAGTGTTTGTCGCTCCAGGCGCCGGCAGTGTGGGCCGAGCCCTGACTGGCGTGGTCGTGCCGCCGGAAGGCACGCTGGCCTTTACCTTTGACCCGGCCCGCTTTCCGCAGCTGCCGCGCACCGCCGGGGCTCCTCTGACGGTCGGCCTGAACTGGCGCGCCGACGACGCCCCCTGGGAGACCGCCCTGGACGCCCTGAGCGCCGGGCCACTGCTGGTGCAGGGCGGGCGCGTGGTCATTAATGCGCAGCGCGAGGGTTTTAACACAGCGGCCAACATCTGGCGCCCCACCCGGCAGGTGGCGCTGGGGACTCTGGGGGCTCAGCCCACCATCGCCTACTTTGAACACGGCACCCCCGAAGCCTTCGCCGCCGCGCTGGCCGCAGCGGGCGTGCGCGACGCGGTGCGGCTCGACAGCGGCAGCAGCGCCACGGCTTACCTGACCGGCGGGTATGCCAGCCTGGGCGGCTACCTCAACACGGTCTGGAGCCGCACGGTGCCCAACGCGGTCGTGTTTGTGCCGCGCGCCCCTAATGCCCGTAAGTAGGCCCAGTTGAGCGACGGCCTGTTAAGTCCACCTAGCTGGAGGGCTTCACAGCCGGAACCCGCATTCGGTTCCTTCTTTGTATCCCTGAACCGTTTTGACCAGCGGTTCCGGCAGAGTCGGTCTTACGCAGGCGTGCTTAGCCGTTCCATCAAGCGCAGGTAGGCCTGGGCGGTCACCTGCACATCACCGTAACTGCGGTGGCGCCCACCTGGGGCAAAATTCAGGCCCAGCCGGTCGGCCACTGCATTCAGGTTGTGGGCGCGCTCCTTCGGGAAGGCGCGGCGCGAGAGCTGCACGGTGCAGTGTTCAGCCGCAGGCTGCCAGGTCAGCCCCTGCCGCCGGGCATTGACCCGCATAAATGAACCATCAAAGCCAATGTTGTGCGCCACCACCGGCCAGCCGTTCACGAACTCCAGAAACTCAGGCAGGACTTCGGCAATGGCCGGGGCGCGGCGCACCATCTCGTTGCTGATGCCGTGGACCTGCTCGGCGCGCCAGGGAATCAGCAGGGCCTGGCCCCCTTCGCTTGTGGGCCGCACCAGGGTCTCGTACTTTTGCGATTCGTCCACCTGGCCGTCCACAATGCGCACGGCGCCAATTTCCACAATGCCGTCCCGTTCGGGCGACAGGCCGGTGGTTTCCAGGTCGAACACGACGACGTTCACGCCCCGCAGGGTAGCGCATGGGCGAAGCAGCGGCGCTCCCGAGTGGCTAACGGGCCGTTTGGAACCTCTGTGAGAGGGGGCTCTGCCTTCTTGAGGTTGGACAGGCGGAATCCATGACTCAACGCCGGGTCGGCATCTCTTGAGAATGTTGTTGAGCTGCATTGGTCTCACGTCCTTTGCGGCCGACGTCTGCAGAGATCAGCAGGGGAAAGGCGTCTGGATGTAAAGAGATTTTGCCCGCTGTCGATCAGTGCGCGAAAAGTGGCTTGACGCTGCCTGAGGGAGTGAGGACACTTTTCAATGCCCTCAGGGGTTGGCTCTCACGGCGCCTAAGCCAGCGCCGTTCTGTGATCCACTCGCGCTCTAGCGCACCAGCAGCGGCTCGTAGGCGGTTTTGACTGCGCCATTGGCAAACGTCAGCTTGGCAATGGTGTTCAGGCTGGTCACCTGCCGCCCTGGGACGCTCTTGACCGCCAGGCTGATGTTGGCGGTCACCGTGCGGCCCTGCTGGGTCACGCGGGGGTCCAGGGCGCCAGGGGTGCGGCCTGGCAGCCACAGTTCCTTCTCTGGCAGCAGTTTTTTCACATATTGACCGTTTTGAACATACTCGATCTCGTACTGAAATTCGGCGCGCACCACGGCGCTCTGTGCGCCCTTGGTCTCAATCACCAGATCGCAGCGGGCGGCCTGGCCTGACTGGAGGTAGGTGTTGACTCCGACCGCCGACTTGCATGAGCGGAAGGACCAGACGTTCAGTTTGGTGGGACCGCCGGTCAGGGTGACGGCGCTGGGCGCAGTGCGGGTCAGGTAGTTGCGGTCGGCCTCAATAACAAATCGCGTGTAGGCCGGGTCCCAGTCGCAGTAGATGCGCGCGGTACGTTCGTCGGGGCTGGTGGCCAGCACGCGGTAGTTGCTGCCGTCCAGGGCGTAACAGGGGTCCAGGCGGCCCGTGTTGGACACAAAGCCCATCGCCATCTGCTGCACGGCGGCAAAGGTGCTGCGGTCCAGGTCGGCGTTCACGTCCTCATTGGCGCTGTGGAGGCTCACGGCCGTGATACGGCTGCCGGGTTCGCTGGATTCCCGCTCAACCTCCAGCAGCTGCGAGCCGGCTACCCGCAGGCGGTAGGTCCAGGTGCGGCCCCACTGCTCATCCAGTTCGCAGCGATACTGCTGGCAAAAGGCGCTGGTCGAGACGGCGCCGCTGGTGCCCAGCAGACCGGCAGCGCTGGCTGGCGTGGCCAGCAGGAAGGCAGCAGTCAAGGCCGTGTGGCGCAGAGGATTCATGATTCAAGAGTACGGGTCAGGGCTCTAGCTTGCATGCCAGATTGACCAGGCGTCACCTTGGGCTGGCCTTGAGCTTGCAGGTGGTGTGCAGGAGAGACAGAGGTTTTTAAGCTTCTGTTTGAGTTACCAGTCTGAACAGAGACGGCAGGACCCAGAGTCTTTGAAAGCCACAGGCCCACAGGCTCTGAAGCAAGTGGACTTTCCGGTCCATTCCGCCAGGCGAGTCGCCGCGTCCAGACAGCTGTTCGGTGTGAAGTGGTCACTGCCCTTTCCCCACTAATAGGGCAGAGGTCCACCGTCAGACCTGGCCGGGTGTCCGTTCAGCGGGCTTCTGCACCTTTCTTTGTGCCAAGTCCCGGTGCTCAGTGCAGATTGAAAGCCGTCATCACGTGGGCGGCCAGGTCGCCTGGACTGTCCTGCAGGCTGACGTGCAGGGTCAAGACATCCAGTTCGCTGGGATCGGGCGTTTCCAGCGCCTCCAGTTGTGACGGCAGCAGGCTGGGGCCAGCAAAGTGATCCGGGCGGTGGTTCAGACGCTCTCTGACCAGCGCAGCCGGCACGTCCAGATACACAAAGCGGGTGCCGGGCAGGCGCAGGATGTCACGGTAGCGCCGCTTGAGGGCCGAGCAGGCCAGGATGACTTCCGGGCGTTCGCCCAACGCGCGGCGCAGCGCCAGCAGCCAGGGGCGGCGGTCATCGTCGGACATGGGGGTGCCGGTGGCCATCTGGGCGCGCGCCTGCGCCGAGTGGTAGTCGTCGGCGTCCAGAAAGGGCCAGTGCAGCTGCGCTGCCAGCGTCCGGCCCAGCTCGGTCTTGCCGCTGCCAATCACCCCCATGACCACCACGCGCATGGGTCCAGTGTGCAGTGCGCCCGGCCTCACCGGGCTTTAGGTGACATTGAGCGTTGCGGCCTGCGCCATCAGGGCGCCCACGGCCTCTTCCTTGCCCTTGGCTTCAACCTCGATCCAGGGCACGTCGGCGTAGGCACTGGGCAGCTGCGTAATCAGGTAGCTGTGGCGGCGGTCGCCGGGGCCCTCCAGGCCATTACTCAGGTGAACCACCTGCCACTCTGGAGGCTGCCAGGTGCGCCGGGCCGCCAGCACCCACTCGCGCACGCTGGGATGCTCCTGGTCGGGCAGCTTGTCGTGGACCACATGGTGGTGGGCGTCAAAGACCAGAGGCGTTCCCGTGGCCTCGCACACCGGCAAGAGTTCGGCGGGACCATAGGCGCGCTCGTCGTTTTCTAGACCCAGGCGCAGCCGCGCGCCGTCGGGCAGGTCGGGAATGATGGCGGTCAGTTCGGCGGCCCGCCCGCCCTTGCCGCCGTGCAGCAGCAGCAGCGCCCAGTGACTGCGCGGCAAGCCCAGGCCGTCGAGCACGCGGGCGTGGCTACCTAGTGCGGCGGCGCTGGCTGCACGCACTTCAGGGCGGTCACTGTTGAGCACGATGAACTGCTCGGGGTGCATAAGCACGCGAATCCCGGCGTTCACGAAGGCCTGCCCAGCAGCCAGGAGCTGCGGCGCTAGGGCGTCTAACACAGCCCCGCCCGTGTCGTCACCGGCCAGGTCCAGCATGGGAAAGAGGCTGGAACTCAGGCGGTAGAGGCGAATGCCACGCGCCGCGCAGAAGTCGGCGGCCCCCTGCACCCGCGAGATGTTCTCGGCGTACAGGTCAAGTAGCGCCGCCTCCCGCGCCTCTGGGGTCAGGGCGCGGTAGCGCGTCAGGGTGATGGTGCGGAAGTGGATTTCTGGCCCCACCGTCATGCACACCAGGCCGTAGGCCGGGCTGGGCGCGCTCACGGCGTCTGCCCTGCGGCGGGCGCGGCTCGGCCTGCTTTGCGGCAGCGGTCCGAGCAGTAGCGCACCTGCTCCCAGTCGCGTTCCCACTTTTTGCGCCAGGTAAACGGCAGGCCGCACGCCGCGCAGAGTTTGGTGGGGCGCTGACTGGGTGGCCGGCCTTTGCCGAATGAAGCTTGAGCAGACATCCGCTGCATCATGCGCCGGAGCCGAGGCGGTGCGACAGGGGCGCCGCTTGGCGCTTTCTTGCGGGTTGGGCGAGGAGGACGAGCGGCGCTAATGGACACCCCTTTCTGAAAACGCATTCATACGGCTGGAAATCAGAATGGCCCATACCAAAGGGAGGACGACCGGTTTCTAGAAAAGGCTCGCTCACCTGGCTTGACAGCGTTTTCAAGAGCCTTTACGCTCAGGGTAAGCAGCTCTTTTTTTTGCCCCACCTGACCGCAGGAGGCCACCTTCCGTCTGACGCCCATGTGTGCGCCCAGGCGGCACAGTCGGATTTGCCCTGCCGTTCCTCAGGCTGCCCGGAGGCTTTCATGTTCCAGCGCCGCGCCCGCACCTACGCCGCCCTGTCTCTGGTCACGCTGATGCTGGCCAGCTGTGCCCGCACCGCTGTCACCGAGCCCCAGCCGGTGTGGCAGGAAGAATTCACTGGTTCTGGCCTCAGCACGGCCCGCTGGAGCCATCAGCTTGGCAACGGTTTCATGAATGGCACTGAGTACATTTCGGGCTGGGGCAACAACGAGCTGGAATATTACACCGACCGCCCTGAAAACCTGCGCCTGGAGAACGGCGAACTGGTCATTACCGCCCGCAAGGAAAGCTACAAGGATGCCCAGGGCGCGACTTTTCCCTGGACCTCGGCCCGCATCCGCACGGCGGGCAAGTTCAGCCGCACCTACGGCCGCTTTGAGATTCGCGCCAAGTTTCCGAAAGGCAAGGGGCTGTGGCCCGCCATCTGGATGCTGCCCGAGGAACCTAATCCCTACGGCGTCTGGGCGGCCAACGGCGAACTGGATATCGCCGAAGGCTGGGGCAGCAAGCCGACCGAGGTGGGGCAGACCATCCATTACGGCGGCGTGTGGCCCAACAACGTCTACAAGGGGCAGACCGTCAACTACCCCAACGCGGGCACGATGGACGAGTGGCACGTGTACACCGTCGAGTGGACGCCGGGCAAGATTCAGTGGTTCATTGACGGCCAGCTGACCTCTGAGAAGACCGAATGGTGGAGTGCCAAGGGTGTGCCGCCCAGCAGTGACAGCGATCTGTACGCCTGGCCTGCGCCCTTTGACCAGCCGTTTTACTTGCTGCTGAACCTGGCGGTGGGCGGTAACTTTGACGGCAACCCCGACGCGACGACGCCCAGCACCGCCGAGATGCGCGTGGATTACGTGCGCGTGTACGGCCTGGAAGCCGAAAAGAAACCCGCCGGCGAGCGCCCCAAGATGACCTATCCCTGGACCCCGGTGCCCGGCCGCCCCACCCTGCAGGACGGCAACCTGGTCTATAACTCGTCCTTTGACTGGGCCGACACCGACCCGCGTGTGACGCCGGGCGCCACCCATCTGGACGGCGTGACCAATTCGGCCTTCTGGACGCTGTTCACCAGCGACGGCAAGGTCAGCCTGAGCAACGACGCCGGACAAGGCAATGCCCTGAAGGCCGATATCACGGCCCCCGGTAACGTGAATTACGCGGTGCAGGTGCGTCAGGACGGCCTGAACGTGGAAAGCGGCGGCAAGTACGAGGTCAGCTTTGATGTCTGGGCGGCGCAGGCCCGGCCCATGATGGTCAAGGTGGGCGGCGGCCCTGACCGGGGCTACGCGGCTTATTCCGGTGAGCAGACGGTTAACATCGGAACCACGAAGGAACGCAAGACGCTCACCTTTGACATGAAGGCCGTCACCGACGCGGCCGCGCGCCTGGAATTCAACCTGGGAGCGGCGGGCGCTGGCCCCGTGTGGCTGGACAATGTGGTGGTCAAGCGTGTGGGCAACGCGGCGGGCGCGCGGCCCCCAGCCCCGGACGGCAACCTGCTGTACAACGCCGCCTTTACTCAGAACAGCGCGGCTCACCCCGGCATTGCGGGCGTGCCCGGCACCGCCTACTGGTCCACCTGGGACAGCGGCGCGAACGGCCTGACCACCGCCGTCAGCGGCGGTGAGGTGACCCTGAACGTGGCCCATGTAGACCCGGCCAATAACTGGCATGTGCAGCTCAACCAGACCGACGTGCCACTGGTGGGGGGCCAGAGTTACACCTTGACCTTTACTGGCCGCGCCAGCAGCGCCCGCGAGGTGGCGATTGTGGTGGGCGAGAACGGTGGCAGCTACGCGCGCTACCTAGACACCAAAGCCGCCTTGACCCCCACAGCCAAGGGCTTCACCTACACCTTTACTGCTCCCACGACCAACGTGGCGGCGCAGCTTCAGGTGCTGGGGGCGGTGGGCACACCGGGCGACGCCTACAGCCTGTCGTTCAAGGACTTCAAGCTGGTGCCGAACAAGTAAGGCGGCACGGGGGAGGATTCAGCGGTCTGTTGCCGAATCATTCAAGTGGGCTTGTCAAGCGGCACAGCAGCAGGGGTAGAAGGGGGCCCGGAGTGGCTCTGGTAAGCCGTGTCATTAGAGCAATCCGGTAGGAGAGTGCTTCGGCAGTGGGGCGGCTTCCTCGTGATGAGCGGGGTGCCGCCCCACTGCCGTCTGCCTGGCGTCCAGCGTTTGGAGGCGGGAAGACGCTGGCCTGCCTGCACGTCAGTCAAAGGTGCCGGGCTGTGCCCTGTGCCTTGCGGCCTAGGGACGCCTCGGGAGTTTTCGCGCCGTTGACGGCGTGACAGGTGAGTGCCGAACTTAGATGAGCGACGGAGAAGGCCGTACGCTCTGGCGCCTGTGACGCTCCCGCAGGCCCTAGAATTGCCCAGCAAACCGTGCCCACGCCTTGCTACTGACTTTCTCGTTAAGCGTTGGGCTTGAGCAGGTGGGTCAGGCAGTGGCCGTAGCTCACGCCCTGCCGGGTATCGGCCACCAAGTCGTTCACGCTGAATTCTTGCAGTACGCCCAGCATGGCGTCACGCATGCGGGTGTAGACCGTGTTGCGGGCGTGGCAGCGCGCCTCTTCCACGCACGGCTCGTGCCAGTTGAGGCTGATGCACGACAGCGGCGCCACCGGGCCGTCAATGGCGCGCACCACCTCGCACAGACTGATGAGATGAGGTTTGCGGGCCAGCGCGTAGCCGCCGCCAATTCCCTTTTTGCTTTTCACGACGCCCTTGGCGCTCAGGGCCGCCAGAATTCTGACCAGGTACGGGCGGTGAACGCCGGTCGCCTCACTGATTTCCTCGCTGGACACCCAGCGGTCCAGCGGCTGGGCGCCCAGAAAGCCCAGGGCCTGAAAAGCGTAGACATCGGTGGCCGAAAGCCGCATGGGCCGCAGTGTACCCTGGGATGCGGCCGGTTTACGCCTGTGCCTCTGAGGTGTGCGCCGAGATTGATAGAGAGGTGTGGTCAGTTGCTGATAGGAGAGGAGTGTTGCCCTGGACGCGCGGCCATTGCCGAGCGATGGTGACGGGCTAAAAAGAGTCACGTCGCCTGGCACCGTTGCCCTTCTCATGCGGGCTCCTGTCTGACGCAGAGCCCACCACCTCTGATATGGACTCCGATTGAATCGTTTGCAAAAACGATTCAATCCGAGCGGAGCGAGAATGAGCAAAACGGGTTCCGGGCGTGGAGTTTGCAAATCAGTTCTGTTCCGATTTGTAAATGAAACAGACGGAATCCGTATGACTGGTCATCACAGCGGATGGCCCGACCTGCACAGCCCCCTCTTCTCCCTTGCCAGTCGGCCGTCAGAGGACCCGTGTCAGCGGCGTTGGCGCTGCTGGGCCTGAAAGGCCGCCAGGCGGGCCGCCGAGACCTCTCCCGCCTGCACGGCGGCCTGCACAGCGCAGCCCGGTTCAGTGGTATGGGTGCACTTGCGGAACCGGCACTGGGCGGCCAGGTCCTCTAAGTCGTCAAAATCGGCGGCCGCCGCGTCCCACACCGCGATGTCGCGCAGGCCCGGATTGTCAATCAGCAGCCCACCGCCCGGCACCAGATACAGCGTGCGGGTGGTCGTGGTGTGGCGGCCCTGGCTGTCACTGGCCCGCACGGCCCCGGTCTGTGCGGCCTCGCGGCGCAGCAGGGCGTTGGTGAGGGTGGACTTGCCCACGCCCGACGAGCCGATCAGCGCCAGCGTGACGCCTTCGGTCAGCAGGGCCTGAAGCGCGTCTAAGCCCTGCCCATCCGCCGCCGAAACGGCGTGTACTTCCAGCTCAGCGCCAAGGCTTTGCAATTCGTCCAGATACCAGCCCACATCTGGGCGCAGATCGGCCTTGTTGAGCACCAGCACGGGCTGTGCCCCACTGGCCTGCACAGCCTGAACGTAGCGTTCCAGTCGGTCCAGGTCGAAGTCGGCGTCCGGGGCCGTGACAATCAGGACGACATCGACGTTGGCGGCGATGACCTGCTGGCGCACGGCCTGAGGCCGGCGGCCCTCGTCGGCGCCCACGGCGCGTGAGAAGGTGGTGCGGCGGGGCAGCACCTGGAGCAGGCGGCCAGGCCCTCCGTCTGCGCCCTCCAGAACGGCCCAGTCGCCAATGGCGGGGGCGACCTGTTCCTGGCGCAGCGTGCCCGCCAGCCGGGCCTCGGTGTCGCCGTGGGCGCCGCGCACATGGACGATCTGGCGGCCCGTGCCCACAACGCGCACTGGCTGCACCTGAGGCTGCGCCTCGGGCGTGAGCGTCCGGCAAAACGCCTGGTAGTCACTCTCGAAATCGGCCCCCCAGCCCAGGGCCCTTAGCTCAGGCAACATATGGCCCCTACTCTGCCACGCGGGCGCCCTGGATCACCGCAGGCGAGGGCTGACGAGCGTGGTCCATGCGCCCTCTGGGCACTGTTCAGGCCCTCGCAGGGTTTATCACTCAACACCTTTTTCAGCTGGCCTGAGCGCCTTTTTGACATTGCTGGCAATTCGCCATCTTTTTGTGGTAGTCTGCCAGTGGTTCCTATGCCATTGAAACCCCCCTCCCGAGTTCATTCGCTGATTCGTCACGCGCTGGAAGAACAGGCGGCGCGTGGGCACCAGGGTGACCTGCCTGACGGCAAGGTGACGCTGCGCCTACAAGCCGCCGACTTTTTCTGGCTGACTCAGCTGGCCGAGCTGATGGACGCCACCCGCACCCGCGCCGCCGGGCAACTGCTTTCAGCGGCCATCCGCGACGCCGTTCAGGCCGCCGGCCTGCCCACCCAGGGCGAGGAGTTCCAGGCCGCCTTTCAGGCCTTCCTTGCGCAGGAGTTTCCCCACGAGACCTCGCCCCCCGCTGCCGACCCCACCCCCTAAGGAGCCGACATGCCTCACCACACCGAACTGATTGCCGCCCTGGCCGTGGGCCTCACCCTCGCGTTTTTTGGCGGTCTGCTGGCCACCCGCCTGCGTTTGCCCCCCCTGGTGGGCTATCTGCTGGCGGGGGTTGCCGTTGGCCCCTTTACCCCCGGCTTTGTGGCCGACTCGCGCATTGCCGCGCAGCTGTCCGAGATTGGCGTGATTCTGCTGATGTTCGGGGTGGGCCTGCACTTCTCGTTTGGGGACCTGCTGGCGGTGCGCCGCATTGCTGTGCCGGGCGCGCTGCTGCGCATGCTGGCGGTGACGCTGCTAGGCATTGGCATGACGCAGCTGTGGGGCTGGTCGGTGGGGGAGGGCCTGATTTTCGGCCTGGCGCTGGCGGTGGCCAGCACGGTGGTGCTGCTGCGCGCCCTGGAGGAACGCGGCACCCTGAACACCGAGAAGGGCAAGATTGCGGTGGGGTGGCTGATTGTCGAGGACCTGGTGATGGTGCTGGCGCTGGTGCTGCTGCCTGCCTTTGCGCCGCTGCTGACGGGTCAGACCGAGGGCGGCCTGAACGTGGGCACGCTGCTGACCACCCTGGCCCTGACCGTGGGCAAGGTCGTGGTGTTCGTGGCGCTGATGATGGTGGGGGGCCGCCGGGTGATTCCGTGGATGCTGGCCCGCGTGGCCCGGCTGGGGTCGCGCGAACTGTTTACGTTAGCGGTGCTGGGTACGGCGCTGGGCATCGCCTACGGGGCTGGCATCCTGTTTGACGTGTCGTTTGCGCTGGGGGCCTTCTTTGCCGGCGTGGTGGTAAGCGAGAGCAAGTTTAGCCAGCAGGCGGCCGAGGACGCGCTGCCATTTCAGGACGCCTTTGCGGTGCTGTTCTTCGTGTCGGTGGGCATGCTGTTTGACCCGTCCATTCTGCTCAGTGCGCCGCTGCTTGTGCTGGCCACAGCTCTGCTGATCATGCTGGGCAAGGCCCTGCTGACCTTTGTGCTGGTGCTGTGGCGCGGCTACCCGGTGGGCACGGCGCTGGCGGTGGGCGTGTCACTGGCGCAGATCGGCGAGTTCTCGTTCATTCTGGCTACCCTGGGCCGCGACCTGAACCTCCTGAGCGCCCAGGGCCAGAACCTGATTCTGGCAGGGGCCATCATCTCGATTTCTCTGAACCCCTTCCTGTTCCGGCTGATCGAGCCGCTGCAGCGTGCCCTGGGCGGGCGCGGGAAGGCCGTGGCCAGCGCCACCGTCCCAGAGCAGACCCCGACGGTGCTGCGCGATCACGCCGTACTGGTGGGCTACGGCCGCGTGGGCCGGCTGGTGGGCGAGGCCCTGACCGCGCAGGGACAGCCCTTTGTGGTGGTCGAGCAGGATGACGCTCTGGCCGACGACCTGCGTACCCAGGGCCATCAGGTCATCCTGGGCGACGCCGCCCGCACCCAGGTGCTGCGCCAGGCCGGGCTGCCCGAGGCCGCGCTGGTGGTGATTGCCGTGCCAGACGCCATTCAGGCCCAGCTGATGACCGAGCACGTCCGGCGTGTGAACCCCGGCGTTCCGCTGATTGCCCGCGCCCACGACGAGCACACCCAGCTGGCCCTTCAGGAACTGGGCGCCACCGAGGTGCTGTTTGCCGAGCAGGAACTGGGGCAAGCCATCGGCGTGCAGGCCGTGGAGATGATGGCGGCCCGAAGCTAGCTGCAGGCCAGACGAAAAGAGGCACAGCCCAGGTGACGTGGCTGTGCCTCTTTTCTTGAGCAGTCTTTCCTGAGCCACATTTCTCGGAGCGGTCTTCATACGGACTCCGATTGAATCGAGCAGAATGCTTGATGAAATCCGAGCGGAGCGAGAAGGAACATATACGGATTTCGCGATATGGAAGCGCAGACGGTGCCTGTCCGGCTGTGCTGCAATTAAGCGGAATTCGTATCAGGGGATTCCGATAGGCGCGGGGCGGAGCAACTCGCTGGTATGCACGGCGGTTCTGCATGGCAGGACGGGGTGAGCAGGCTTCCTCAAAGGGCTGCGCACCACCGCTGGCATATCACAAGGCGCGTGCCGCTCAGGCGAACTTCGTCTCTGGCGCTCCTACACCAGCACAGCACCAGTTGGCCCAGCTACGCTCGGAACCTCCGATCCTGCTGCCCGCTCTCATCCAGACCGACCTCATCCCACGGCGCTTTGATGCACATGGTGGGGTCGGCGTCCATCTCACGTCACGTCCAGAAGAGCACCTTGTTCTGCACATTCCTCTGGACAGAGCTTCATGTCTTTCGGAGGCCTCACGTCAGCAAGGAGGCGCGCACATTTCTTTTTTTTGCCTGCTTGTGGTGATACATCCGCTGGTCGGCCTCGTCAAAGGTGCTGACTTTTGGTGCGGCGCTGGTGTGCGCCACCCCGAAGCTGACCCCCGACGACGGGTGGTTGGTCTGCATGGCACGCTCGATGTCCTGCAGGCGACCGGTCAATTCGGCCTCGGCTTCCAGCGGGGCCAGGAGGGCAAATTCGTCGCCGCCCAGGCGGTAGGCGGTTACGCCCTCACGCTCCAGGTCCCGGAGGTGCTGCGAGAAGGTGCGCAGCAGTTCGTCGCCACTGGTGTGCCCCTGCTGATCGTTGACGCCTTTCAGACCGTCCAGGTCCATCACGATGAGCAGGCGCGCGCTGTCCTCGGCATTAAAGACCTGCTCGAAGGCGTAGCGGTTGTGCAGGCCTGTCAGGTTGTCGGTGCGGGCCAGGTGCAGGGCACGCTGCAACTGAACAATGGACGCCTGGTTCTGGCGGCTGAGCAGCCGGATCATGTCGGCCAGGGCAAAGGCCAGCAGCAGGCCGTCCAGCGTGCCGCCCAGCAGCGTGAACAGTTCCGAGTTAAAAGGCACGTCGGGGGACAGGCCCACGTTGCCCGGCAGGATCACGGCCGCCGGGATCAGCAGGGCCAGCAGGCCCAGCACGAAGAAGCGGGCGGGGGCAAAGCCCTGGCGCCAGCTGACCACCCCCGACACCAGCGCCAGCACCAGCCACAAAGAGATCACGGCGGTGGCCAGCACGTGCGCGTAGGCCAGCAGGAAAAATGAGGTGGGCAGCAGCGCCAGCGCCAGCCAGACCACCCACCGGCTCAGGCGGGCCAGCAGCGGCACCCTGCTCTCCAGCTGCAAAAAATGCAGGTAAAACAGCGTGTTCAGGACCGGCAGCAGGAAAAACCACAGGTAATGCAGCCGCAGGTTGCGCAGCCCAAATACGTCAGCGGGCAGGTGAAAGGTAAAGGCCCAGCCGGCGCAGTAGGTCAGCATGTAGGCCGCGTAGAACAGAAACGAGCGGTTGTGCGTGCCCGCGTAGATAAACAGGTTGTAAAACGACAGCGTGACCAGCGCGCCCAACGCCATCAGAATCAGGAAGTTTTCAAACGACACCGTGCGGCGGTAGTCGGCCCGGCTGGGCACCGAGAACTCGGGCTGCGAGGCATAGAAAGGGCTGCTGAGCCGTGCCACCAGCCACGCGCGTTCACCGGGCGGCACTGTAATGTCCACGCCGTAGTGCAGCATGTAGGCGTGTTCGGCCTGATAGCCGGTCTGAAAGGTCTGTGGAGGCTGGCCCTCGCGGTACAGCCGGGCGTCCACCCGCTCGATCAGGCTGCCGTGAGGACTAAACACCCAGTCGGCGTTGGCGCTGCGGTTGGTCAGCTCCATGACCAGCCACGACTCGTCGCCAGTGAACCTGACGCGCGGGGTGGCCGTCAGGGTGGCGGCCCAGCCGGAGACCTCGGGGCCGGAAGCCGGGAAGGCCTGGTCAGCCGCGTGGTAGAGCCCAGAGCGCACCGTCAGGCGGGTCTCGGGGGTCTGCGCGTGAACGCCTGCCCCGGTCAGCAGGCCCCATAGAGCCAGCAGCAGGGCGGCCAGCGGCCAGACCAGACGGTTCAGGATAGGGTGATTCATCGCGCACTCCCTTGTTCAAGAATAAACACAGTATAAAGAGAACTGCCTCTCAGGTCACATTGAGGACAGTCTGACGGACAGGCTGCCCTGCGTGCTGCTGGGGCGCTGTGCCGGTGGTCTGCTGCCTGCTCTGTGTTCCTCGCCTGCGTCCTGCCGCGTGGCTCAGTCGCCAGGCAGAGGCCACGTGGCAGGACATGCCGCCAAGACCCACCCACTGGGGGTCCCTGAGGCCTCCATCACCTTTCCGCCTCTCTGACTCAAGGTGAACGATGTCCAGACCCGAATACATTTACCTGCCTGGTTCCGTCAATATGCACGCGCCGCTGGCCCTCAAACAGGCCGACATGCGCGGCTTTTTTGTCAAGGGCGACCTGACGCGGCTTCAGGCCACCGTGGACGCGGGCCTGAACCGCGCTGCACAGGGCTGCGCCACCTTCCGGGTGCTGTCGCCCTACGTCATGCTGACCTTTACGCGGGTGGGCCACGCCAATTCCACGCACCCCAGCGACGAGGCCAAGGGCTGGATTACCGAGACCGACATCATCACCTGGATTCCGGTAGGGCAACTGGACGCACGGGGCCGCTTGCAGCACCTGTATTTCTACCCGGCGCACATCTGGGTGGACGACACGATGGCCCTGATCAACGGCCGCGAACTGTACGGCTACCCCAAATACGACTGCCAGTACGAGATGCCCGCCGCAGGGCAGGCCGGCGACTTTCACCTGAGCGTCAAGGGCTTCGAGCCATTTGCCCCGGACACGCAGATTGCCTGGCACCCACTGCTGGATGTGACCCCAGATTCAGGGCTGCTCCACGGGCGCGGGCATCCGGTTGAGTCGTTGGCCGAACTGGTCACGGGCGCCTACGCCGAACTGCGTCACCTGCCTGACTTTCTGGTGCCGGACCTGGCCGGCTGGGAGGACTTGCTCTCGCTGCTGACCAACCCCCGCACCGACCAGCTGTTTCTCAAGCAGTTTCCAGATGGCGCCGGCGACAGGGCCGTGTATCAGGCCGTGGTGGCGGCGCCTGCCGTGGTGGAGAAGGTGCATGGGGGGCGCCTGGTGGGGGGCCGCGCCACCTGCACCCTGCACGAGGTCGCCAGTTTTCCGCTGGCGCAGACGCTGGGCTGGGCGCCCGGCGCGCAGGACGCCCACCTGCCCTTCGAGCTGCAATTTGACTTCACGGTGACAGAGGCGCAGGAGGTGGCCCCGCCGGCCCGCACGCCCCCAGAGAAGATCGTGATTCTGGGCGGCGGCGTGGGCGCCATCAGCGCGGCGTACCACCTGACCCAGGAGCCCGGCTGGCAGGAGAAATACGACATCACCCTGTACCAGATGGGCTGGCGCCTGGGAGGCAAGGGGGCCAGCGGACGCAATGCCGCCGCTGGGCAGCGCATCGAGGAACACGGCCTGCACCTCTGGTTTGGCTTCTACGAGAACGCCTTTCGCATGATTCAGGGGGTCTACGGCGAGCTGAACCGGCCCCCCGCCGCGCCGCTGGCGACCTGGCAGGACGCCTTCAAGCCTCATGACTACATCGTCCTGAGTGAACATATCGGTGAGACCTGGCGCCCCTGGCCGCTGATGTTCCCGCACAAGGCCAGCACGCCCGGCGACGGGGATGCCCACCCGACCCTCTGGGAAGCCGCCGAGACCCTGCTGGGCCACGTCAAAGGCTGGCTGGCTGAGGTCTGCCACACCCACCTGCCTGCCCCGGTGCCGGTGCCCAAAACCGAGACTGGTGAGCATCCCGGCTGGCTGCGTCACCTGGCGAGCACCATCTGCGCGGACGTGGAATATCTGGCGACCAGCGCCCTGCACACGCTGGAAGGGGCCTGTCAGTGGCTCGCGGCGCTGCCCGCACACCTGCGCGAGGATGAGAACGGCGGCGGGCTGCTGGCCCGCACCCTGGAAGGCCTGCGCGAGTGGCTGAACCACATGCTCTGCGACCTGCTGGACCGCGACGACAAGCTGCGCCGCCTGTATATCTGCCTGGATCTGGGCGTGACCACCCTGCTGGGCCTCCTGCGCGACGGGGTGCTGACCGGCGGCTTTGACGTGATCAACGACATTGACCTGCGCGACTGGCTGCTCAAGCACGGGGCCAACGAGCGCTACAGCGTGAACAGCGCGGTTATTCGTGGCTTTTACGATCTGATTTTTGCCTACGACGGCGGCGACTATGACCGCCCCAACGCCGAAGCCGGCACGCTGCTGCGCGCCATGATGAAAATTGGGCTGGCCTACAAGGGCAGCATCATGTACAAGATGCAGGCCGGGATGGGCGACACCATCTTCTCGCCGGCCTATCAGGTCCTGAAAGCCCGTGGGGTGAAGTTCCGGTTCTTCCATAAGGTCGAAGAACTGACGCCCGACGGGGGCGAGGTGGGCACCATCCGCCTGACCCAGCAGGCCACGCCGACCAGCGGGGCCGACCACTACGACCCCTTTGTGTACGTCAAGGGGCTGGCCTGCTGGCCCAGCACGCCGAACCTTGACCAGCTGCTGCCTGAGGAAGCCGAGCTGCTGCGCCAGAGCGGCGCGAACCTGGAAAGCCACTGGAGCGACTGGCCAGAGGTCTACGCCCAGGCGACGGGCCAGCCGCTGCCCGAGCTGACCCTAAGGCGTGGCGTGGACTTTGACCGGGTTATTCTGGGCCTGTCGGTGGCCTCGGTGCCGCTGGTGGCCCCTGACCTGGTGGCGGGCAGCGAGGCGCTCAGGAACACGACCACCTTTGTCAAAAGCATTCCGACCCAGGCCTATCAGCTGTGGTTCAGAGACGACCTGGCACAGCTGGGCTGGACCGCGCAGCCTGATGGGCAGGAGCCGGTGCTCAGCGGCTTTACCGAGCCGTACGACACCTGGGCGCCGATGGACCAACTGCTGCGGCGTGAAGACTGGCCAGACACCCCAGGCGCGCCGCGCAACGTGTCGTATTTCTGCTCGGTCTTTCCTGATGAGGGTCTGCCGCCCAGCAGCGAGACCGCTTTCCCAGGCCGCTGCGCGGACCAGGCCAAAGCTGGGGCACTGCATCAGGTGACCCAGCAGCTGACGGCCCTGCTCCCCGCAGTTGGCCCGGCGGGCGAGTTCAACTGGGCCCTCCTGAGTGCCCCCGACGCGGCGCAGGGCGAGGCGCGATTTGACGCCCAGTATTGGCGTGCGAACGTGGATCCCTCTGAGCGCTATGTCATGAGCGTGGTGGGCAGCACGCAGCACCGCCTCAGGGCCGATGAATCGGGCTACCACAACCTCATCCTGACCGGCGACTGGCTGAAAACAGGGCTGAACGCGGGCTGTGTGGAGGCGGCGGTGATGGCCGGGATGCAGGCCGCTCAGGCGGTTACGGGCGTGAGGGCGCCCATTCCGGGCGAGCGCGACGCATAGAGCAGGGGAAGGATGCTGGGCAGGGGACTCCTCCCTGCTCAGCTTTTTTGTTCGTCGTGAACAGGGGAGAACAGGTGGCGGAGGTACGGCTGGGCTATGGGCAAGGTGGCCAGGACGGCCTCCACCTCGGTCTGTTGCGCCGCCGTCAGGCTCGGCGTGCGGGCGTACACATCCAGCCCGGCCGGCGTGAAGGGGGTGCGCGCAAACACGGTGATGGCCCAGCCATCTGCCGCGTGGGCCACCTGCCACCGGCTGGGCGTGAACCGGGTGAGAAGGCTGACCCCGCGCCATTCCCAGCCGCCCCCCGGCAGCGGCTGGTCCAGGCCGACAATCAGGCTCGGCTGCCCCCGCCGCGTAAAGCGCACCGTGTCCACCACGCGCCCGTCTGGCAGCGGCGCGTAGGTGACGCTCGGGTTTTGCCGCGTGTGCCACAGCGGCAGGCTGGTCTGCACGACAAACCAGGTGCCGCTGAGCACAGCAGGACTGCCGGGTGTCACTGCGGCCACTCCAGGGCCAGCAGGGCGTCCACGGTGTCGTCCAGCGTCAGGTGGCTGCTGTCCACCACGGCCCAGCCTGCTTCGGCATACAGTTCGGGCGGCATTTGCGGGTACAGGCCGTCAATGAGAGGTGCGAGGCGACTGGTGTCGTAGGTCTTGTTCGTGCGCGTTCGGTTGCGGTGGTGGGCGACCTCCAGGGTGGTCAACAGCCGCACCGGGCGTACATCCAGCCCAGCCCAGTGGGCGCTCATGGGGGCCAGGTCGGCGGGCCACAGCACGTCGTCGACCGCCACCGTGAACCCGGCCTCGGCGTACAGGCGGGCGTGATGGGCGGCGGCCGTGCGGGCCAGGGCAAACTGCCGTACCGCCTCGGGGGGGTGGTCTAGGCTGGGGTGGGCCAGGCCCGACACCACCAGTTCGCGCAGGTCATCAATAGGCAGGTGCAGGCCGAGCGGAAAGCGGGCCAGCAGCGCCCGCGACACGCTGGTCTTGCCCGCACCAGGGCTGCCGCTGAGCACCCAGATGGGGCCAGGAGAAGGGGTCATGTCAGGAATGCTAGCGGGCAGAGGCCAGGTCGCGCGCTGCTTGCGTGCCATCGCTCTCTTGAGGCTAGCCGTACAGCTGGGTTGGGGACGGCACAGGCCACATGATCAGTACAGTCTGGAGACCTGCGAAGACGGCCAGCACCTGCCCGGCGGGTTGCCGGAATCCTGTCGCGCTGGTCATCAGCCCCACGCTCAGGACACACAGCGTCAGTGAGACGAGCGGCCCCAGGGTCATGGCAGCGGCGTGCTGACCAGGCTGCTCAGCCCAGCCACAACCTCAGACAGCGAAGATCGACCCTCAGTCGCCCAGCCCTGAAGGTCAGCAGCAAGCGGCTCTGGTTCAGTCCAGTTGAACCTGCTGCTGACCCAGCGCCAGTGGTACCAGCGTGTGCAGCAGGGTGGTGGCAGACCGCCGCGTGGCTGGCTCAAGCTGGAGAGCGTCCACATTGTCACGGGCAGCGCCAGCTCGCCTGCTGTTGCTTCACATGGACTCCAGAGTAGTGGAGTGAAGGGCCACCTCAACCGCTCTGGGGCGAACAATGTGAGTCAACAACAGAGGCTGCCGCTGTCAGATCAAAAACTGTCCATTCTCCTGCACGACCTCGCCGTCCAGGCTCAGGCGCCCGCCTGTGCGGAGGTCGGTAATCAGGTCCCAGTGAACGGCGCTGGCGTTGACGCCGCCGGTTTCGGGGTAGCTCTTGCCAATGGCCAGGTGAACGGTGCCACCGATTTTCTCGTCAAACAGGATGTTGCCGGTGGGCACCTGAATACCGCTGTTGGTGCCAATCCCCAGCTCGCCCAAGCGGCGGGCGCCGGGGTCTGTGTCGAGCGCGGCGTGCAGCACGGCGTCGCCTTCCTCGGCGCTGGCGTCCACGACCAGCCCGCCCCGGAATTCCAGCCGCGCCCCCCGCACCACTTGGCCCTGATACTCGGCGGGCACCGTGAACGTCACCACGCCCTCGGCGCTGTCCTCAAGTGGGCCGGTAAAGACCTCACCGCTGGGCATGTTGCGCCGCCCATCGCTGTTGGCCCAGGTCCGGCCGCCCACACGCAGGGTCAGGTCGGTGCCGGGGGCTTCAAGCCTCACCACGTCGGCGCGGCTCAGGCGCTCAATGATCCGGGCCTGCATGGCGCGCACCTCGCCCCAGGCGGCCACCGGGTCGGGCCGGTCCAGAAACATGGCGCGCATCACAAAATCACCAAACCCTTCGGGCGTCATGCCGGCCTGCGCGGCGGCGTGGGCGGTGGGGTAGAGGGTGAGGCTCCACTTCTTGCGGGCGCGGGCCGCGGCCACGGGCGCGCGGGCGGCCATCAGACGGGCGCGTCGGGCCGCATCAACGGCGCGGCCTGGCATAGGGGTCAGCACGCGCAGGCTGCCGTCCAGCGCTTCCACGTCTGCCAGGTCGGCGGCGTGGGCGGCGTCCAGCACGGCGTCCGACGCCAGCTCAGCAAAATCCTCGTCCTGGCCAGGGTAATCCACACGGGGCACCGGGCGCGCGCCGCGCGTCAGCAGGGCGCGGGTGACGGCGCGCAGCAGCGGCGTGGCCTCCTGGCCGCCGGCCACCAGGAGCCGCTCACCTTCTCCGGCCATCAGGCAGTAGTCCGCCAGCAGCGCCGCGTGAAGGTCCGGGTCATACGCCAGAAGGGAGGGTGTCTGCACGCCTGCGAGGCTATCACCGGGCTGGGTCAGGGCAGGGTGTGACGGGAGGCAGCAGGGGAGCAAACACGCCGGTTCCATTGCGGGGTGTGGAAGTGCCCGGCACAGTGTCCGTCTGATAATGATTCCGTCTGTTCCGTTTTCAAATCGGGAGAGAACCGATTGGCCAACTCCACGCCCGGAACCCGCTTTGCTCCTTCCTCCCTCCGGTCGGATGTCATCGTTTTTGCAAACGATTCAATCGGAGTCGCTCTGATACGGATTCCATCTGTTCCGTTTTCAAATTGGGCAGGCGCCGATTTGAAAACACCACGCCCGTCAACCCACTTTTCCTGGTTCTCGCACGGCTTGAATCAGCCCGTTTGCGCAAACGAGTTGCCGGAAACCACAGGGGGCTGAGCCCTTCCATCTGGGCATGGAGGGTCAGTCTGACCCAGGCGCAGGGTATCCTCGCCGGATGACGGCTCCCGCCTCCGCCCCCTCCGCGCCCACCTCACTGGACCCCCAGAACACGGCTGTCCTGACCATCTCCTGCCCAGACCGGGGCGGCATTGTGGCGGCGGTGTCGCAGTTTCTGCACAACCACGGCGCCAATATCATCCACAGCGACCAGCACAGCACCGACCCTCAGGGCGGCATCTTCTTTATGCGGATGGAGTTTCACCTCTCGGGCCTGGACCTGGCGCGTGAACCGTTCGAGCGGGCCTTTGCCAGCGTGGTGGCCGCGCCGTTTGGCATGACCTGGCGCGTCAATTACACGGCGCAGCCCAAGCGGATGGCCGTGCTGGTCAGCCGGTACGACCACTGCTTCCTGGACCTGCTGTGGCGCAAACGCCGGGGCGAACTGCACGTCGAGATCCCGCTGATTATCAGCAACCACGAGGACCTGCGCCGCGACGCCGAGATGTTTGGCATTCCCTTTCATGTCGTGCCCGTGACCAAGGAGAACAAGGCTGAAGCCGAGGCCGAGCAGGTCCGCCTGATGCACGAGGCCGGGGCTGATTTTGCTGTGCTGGCCCGCTACATGCAGATTCTCTCGGGCGAGTTTCTGGGCCACTTTGGCCGGCCCGTCATCAACATTCACCATTCGTTTTTGCCGGCCTTCGTGGGGGCCAACCCCTACCGCGCGGCCTTTAACCGGGGCGTCAAGCTGATTGGCGCCACCAGCCATTACGTCACTGAGGAACTGGACGCCGGCCCCATCATTGCCCAGGACGTGATTCCCGTAACCCACCGCGAAACGCCCGATACCCTGATGCGGCTGGGCCGCGATGTGGAGCGGCAAGTCTTGGCCCGCGCGGTCAAGGCGCATGTTGATGACCGCGTGCTGGTGTACGGCAACAAGACGGTGGTGTTCTGACAGCTTGATTCAGGCGGACAGAGGAGCGCCCTCTGAAAGCGGGGAACTGGTTAGGCGATGACGCAGAGCAAGTCACCGCTACAGCCAGCAGCTGACGTGAGATTGAGGGGACTCTCTTGAGCTGACCGTTCGGTCAAATTAGGCTAAGGGCCATGGCCTTTCTTTACACTGCGCTGCTGACCATTCACAACCTCAACCGCTGGGTCGTTCTCCTGACTGGCGCATGGGCGCTGGTGGCCAGTCTGCGCGGGCGCTCGGCGGGGCGGCCCTTTGGCCCGGCGGACCGTCAGCCCGTCGTGGCTTTTATGGGCAGCCTGCACCTTCAGGTCGTGCTGGGGCTGATGCTGTTCGCCTTTCTGGGGATGCAGAATGTGCCTGTCTTTGCCGGGGCGCCGCGCGCCAGCTTTCAGTGGGAGCATCTGGGGCTGGGCTTACTGGCGGCCGTCTTCGCCACCCTGGCGAGTCGTCAGTCCCGCAAGGCCACCACCGATCCGGCCCGTTTTCAGGCAGCGGCCCTGTGGAGCGGCCTGGCGCTGCTGACGGTGCTGGTGGCTATTCCCTGGTGGCGCCCTCTGCTGCGGTTCTTCGGGGTGTAAAGACAGCGGCTGTCGGTTGAGCCCATACGGCAGAGCGGGGTATCACCTCCAAGACCGGAACCGGCACAGCTCACCAATCCGATTGGCTTAAATCGTTGCCATAGCCCAGAGGGGCCAGCTCTATCTCAGGCCTGGCGTTTCTTCGCCTGTGCCACAATCTCCGGCAGGTGTTCGGGCAGGCGCTGCATGGGCAGGTCAAACACGGTGCGGGACGGCTCGTTGGGCGCCGTGTTGCCTTCTTTCAGCATGGCGTACTGGTCGCGTGTGATGGGTGGGTGGGGCAGCAGACCCATCAGGGGCACCGCCAGATTCATCAGGGGCAGGGGCACAGGCACAATCGGCTTGCGCTTGCCCAGCGCCCCTAATTCCAGTTCCAGCAGTTGCCGGAAGGTGTATTCGTCGGGGCCTGTCAGGCGAAAGGTTTCGCCCATCCCTGTCTCCGACTCGGCAGCGGTGGCGAAGGCGCGCGCCACGTCCTGCACACTGACGGGCCGGAAGGGAAATGAGCCGTCGCCAATCTGCGGCACGATGGGGGCCGTGCTGACCAGTTCGCGCAGCACTCGGCCAAAAAAGTCGTCGCCGACCCCAAAAATCAGGCTGGGCTGAAAGATCGTCCAGCGCATGCCGCTGGCCCGCACCAGGCCCTCGGCGCGGGCTTTAGAGCTGGAATACCCGCTGCCGCTGTCCCCGCGCGCGCCCAGGGCGCTCATGTGAACGTAACGGGCGTGCCGGGGCGTGGCGGCCAGCACATGCCGGGTGCCCTCGACATGCACCCCCTCAAAGGTCTGGTCCCTGGTTTCGGCAATGATGCCCACCAGATGCACCACGGCCTCCGGGTCGGCCTGGCCCACGGCGCGCTGCACGCTGCCGGGGTCCGTCACGTCCAGCTTCAGGCCGTGGGCGCCGGCCACCGCCTCGCCCCGGCGGCTGCCGGCCCAGACGGTATGCCCGCGCGCGCGTAACTCGGCCACGACGGCCCGCCCCACAAAGCCGCTGGCCCCGGTCACCAGAATGTTCATGCTCCGCATTGTGCGGGCCCAGGCCCCCGGCAGAACGTAGCCGCGCGCCCAGGTCGGGGCATCTGCCGGGTGGGGGCGGCGCGTACACTGCGGGCCGTGAGCCGCCTGCCCGCCCGCGCCTGGCCTGCCCACCTGCCCCTGCGGCGGGTGCTGGTGGTGTCGCGCCCGGCCCTGTGGGTGAATACCGTGGGCACCCTGGTGACGGGCGTGTGGCTCAGTGGGGAGCTGTATACCCTGCACCCCGGCGTGCTGGCGCTGCTGGCCTACCTCACCCTGCCGTTTAACCTCCTGATTTACGGCCTGAACGACCTCTTTGACCGCGAAGAAGACGCCCGCAGCAGCCGCAAAGGAGGCTGGCAGGGCGCGCGCCTGGCCAGCTATGAGGCCGCGCCCCTGCTGCGCGCCACCGCGTGGCTGAATGTGCCGGCCCTGCTGCTGCTGACCCTGGCCCTGCCCCCAGCCGCCACCGCTGTGCTGGCTGTGTCGGCGGCGCTGTTTGTGGCCTACAGCCTGCCGCCCCTGCGCCTCAAGGCCCGGCCCTTTCTGGACGGCCTGAGCAACGTGGCCTACGCGCTGCCCCTGGCGCTGCCCGCGCTGGTGCTGGGCAAGGGCGTGCCCTGGGCGCCGCTGCTGGCCCTGATGGCGTATTCGGTGGGGAAACACGCCTTTGACGCCGCGCAGGATATTCCCGCCGACCGCCTGGCCGGCACGCGCACAGTGGCGACCACGCTGGGCGCCGGGGGCACCGCCCTGTATGCCCTGGCCTGGTTCTGTCTGGCGGCGGCGCTGCTGTGGCCGGTGTCGCGCCTGACCGCGCTCGCGCTGCTGCTGACCTGCGGCGGCATGAGCCTGGCCCTGCGCCGCCGCCCCACCCCCGAGCAGGCTGCGCGGCTGTATCCCCTCAGCATCGTCACGCCCTGGATTGTGGGCGCGGTGGCCGGGGTGCAGTTGGTCTACCTGCTGGCGCGCGGCTTGTGGCCGTAGGCCGCTCAGTCGGGATTCTGGGCGGCGGCCTGGCGGGGCTGGCGCTCTCGGCGCTGCTGGCGGCGCGGGGCCACCACGTCACCGTGTATGAGCGCGACCGGCTGGGCGGCAAACTGCGGCGCCTGAAGGTGGGCGGCCTGACCTTCGACACTGGCCCAAGCCTGTTCACTGTTCCTCAGGTCTGGCGCGCGTACCTGGCCCGGCTGGGCGAGCCTGACCCCCTGAACCTTCAGCCGCTGCCGGGTGGACTGGGGCAGTACCACACGCCGCACGGCCCGGTGCCGCTGCCGGTGCCGCCGGGGCATGCCCTGTTTGCCGACTGGCAGCGCTACGTGCGGATGGCCGCGCCACTGGCGCCGCACCTGCTAACCCTGCTGACCACCCCGCCGCGCCTCACTGACCCGGCTTTTCTGCGGGCCAGCGCCGCCCTGTTCCGGGTGACCGGGCATCACCTGACGGCGGCGGCCTGGCTGCGCGCCCGGCACTTTCCGCCTGCCCTGAGCCACGCTCTCGCCACGCAGGCCTTGAATGCAGGCCTGGCCCCGCAGGACGCCCCGGCGCTGTACGCCCTGCTGCCGGCCCTGGTGGGCGCCGAGGTGATGCGGCCAGCGCGGGGGATGGGCGCGCTGCTGGACGCCCTGAAAGACAGTGCGGCCGCGCGGGGTGTGGTGCTGCGCGAGGGTGAAGCGGTGACGCGAATCAGCGGCACCGCGCTGACGTTGAACGGAGCAGAGGCTGTCCGTCACGACCTCCTCGTGAGCGCCCTGGACCCGGTGAGACTGGCGGCCTTGCGGGGCCAGCGGGCGCCCTCGCCCCTGGCCCGGCGGACGGTCAGTGGCGTGGCGCTCTATGCTGCGCTGCCTGGGCCGACCTCTCTACCAGCCACGAGCGTTCTTCCGCCTGACGATTTCCGGGCGTTCCGGGCCGCAGTGCGGGCCGGTCAATGGCCCTCTTCCACCCTGGCCCTGGTCCATGCCGAGGGCCGGCGCCTGAGCGTACTGCTGGCCGCGCCCGCCACGGGCGCCGCCGTGACGCCAGAGCATCCCTGGGTGCAGTTCCAGGTTGCGCGGATAGAGGAGACCCTGGGGGTGCCGGGCCTGCTGGCCTCTGCCCAGGCGGTCACGGCGCTGCCGCCTGCCCATTACGCCGCTGGGGGCCATCCGGGCGGCGCGCTGTATGGGGCCGCAGTGCCGCCCTGGCGCGGAGGCCCGCTGCATCCTCAGCCCTACCGCGTGGCGCCGGGGCTGTGGCAGGTGGGCGCGGGCGTGCATCCGGGCGGCGGCCTGCCGGCCATTCTGGGCGGCGCGCTGCTGGTGGACACGCTGCTGGCCGAGGCGAACGGGCGGTAAAACGTTCTCATGATTCCGGTTGAATCGAGCAGAATGCCGGGTGGAATCTGAGCGGACCTGGAAAGCGGCGCCGCAGACTTGACAAGCTCCGCAGGAGAGTGGGAAGGAAAAAGGACGGATTTCGCGCTCTGCAGGGCAGCCGGTGCCTTCTCAGCTGTGCTGTCATGAAGTGGAATCCGTAGAGAGCAGGTCTTGGGTGAGCCACCCGGCCTGCTGGTCAAGCCTTGAGGCAGCGTCAGCTCTCCTGTCCTACTCTCGGGCTATGCGTGTTTTCCTCCTTGCGGCTCTGCTGGCGTCAGCGGCTTCGGCCGCCTCTGGTCCCTACACCATCACGCTGCCTGGGCACAGCGCCGGGTCATTCGGTTCGCCCAACGACCCTATCGGCGCCCCAGCGGGGGGCGTAGCATGGCGCAGCGACCAGGAGGTTTACACCCTGGACACCACCCGCGTCCTGAAGCGCTGGAGCGTGGCTGGCGGCGCTCTGCTGGCCACGCAAACCCTCTCACCGCTGGCGGCGGTGCCCGGCAGCACCCTGACGCTGGAGGACCGCGCGCCGGACGGGGGCCTGCTGCTGCAAGGGCAGGGGTATAGGGGGCCCCAACCAGTGGGCCTGCGCGCCCGCCTGAACCTTCAGACCGGCAAGGCCCAGACCGAGGCCGCCTGCACCGCCAGTGCCGTGACCCTGAACCGCTGCACACCCGACGGGCAGACCCGCGCCTGGGTGCAGGGCGGGGCGCTGCGGGTCCAGGGGCGGGGGACGGGCCAGACCTGGCCGCTGCCAAAGGGACTGAAGCCCGCCGTGCTGGGCCTCAGTCCTGATGGGCGGCGCGCGGCCCTGCTGGTCCTGACTCCAGTGGCCGACTGGGGGGACCACGGGCGCGGCATCCTGTACATCTGGAACGACCTGAGCCGCTCTGCCGCGCCCCAGCGGCTGGACCTGAAGGCACCTCTTCTGTTGCCGGGCGGCACCCTGCGCCCAACCGGCCAGGGCTGGGTGCTGGCGGCCACGGTGTACAACACAGGCGACGGTATCAGCGGGGGCGGGGCGCGGGAAGGGCAGTGGCTGGCCCTCTTTGACCTGGCGGGGCGGGTGGCCTGGCAAGTGCCAGCCACAGTGGGATTACGGGGGGCGTGGCCCTCACCTGACGGCCGCCTCTTCGTGACGCTGCGGGAAGGCAGTGTGCCCGAAGTGCGCCGCACCGCCGACGGCACACTGCTGCGCGGTCTGGGAGAGGCGGTGCAGGCGGCCGTGCCTCTGGCCCGCGGGCACGCCCTGGTCGCTCTGCACGGGGGCGGCGGTGCAGGGCGGCTGGCGCTGGTAGACCGCTCAGGGGTCAGGACACTGGCGCCCGTCCGGGCCGACGTGCTGGCCGCTACGGCCACAGGCACCCTCTTCGCCTCGGCGCAGGGGCGGCTGGTGCGGCTACACGGCGCGCGGGGCGAGGTAAAGGGCAGTTGGACGGCGGCGGGCGAGGTCACCGCGCTGGCCTTTTCCCCCGACAGCCAGGTGCTGAGCGCCTGGGTTTCGACAAGAACCGGGACGCTGGTGCAGGCGTGGACCCTGGCAGGCACACCGCTGGACCTGCCGGCCGGGGCCACCTTCCCGGTGCAGTCGGTGGTGTTCACCACGGCAGATGACAAGAATGGCCCAGAGCAGGGCTACCGCGAGCGCCTGAGCGTCCTGACCCTGAGTGGTAAAGTTCTGTGGCAGACGCCGTGGACGCGCGGCGACCTCTCGGTGCAGCCGTCGGCGGATGGCCGGGCCGCTGTGGTGTCGGGCCTGGACCCACAGGCCACCGGAGACCCCGTGGCCCGGCGGTTCTGGCGGGTCCATGCTCAGACGGGTCGCCCTGGTCCGGTGCTGGTCATGAAACCCACCACCCAGGACCCCAATTCTGGCTGGCGGCTCGCGGCCCTGAACGGCACAGGCCGGCTGGCCCTGCTGGGCGAGGGCAGCGGCGACGGCTGCGGTTGGGGCTTGCTGGGCTACCGGCTGGCCGATGTGCAGACGGGGCGCCTGCTGCCCACACCGCCCCGTCTGGCCCAGGGCTATAACCGCACGGGTGACTGCGGGTTCAACGTGCCTTTCCTGGAGGCCGCCTTTGCTCCCGACGGCCACCTGCTGATTCAGGACGGCAACCGCCTGGACTGGTGGAGTATTCCGGGCTTCGGCGTTCCGGCGGTGCCAACTGGTCAGGACGTGCCCTGACACGGGCCTCCTTTGAGTCCAAAACATTGTTCCATTGCTGGAGTACCGTCTTTTTTCATGTTCGCTCTGCGTTCGCTTTGCGAGGCCGCTCACCTCACCTGAGTTCCGTCGAGCAGAAGCGCCTTCCCTTGGCCCCAGACCGCAAAACCCCCGGCATTCACCGGGGGCTTGCTGTGGGGTTTCTGGTTACCAGCGCTCGGTGACGGTCTTGAGCTGCATGAAGTTGGCCAGGTAGTCCGGGCCGCCCGCCTTGGAGTCGGTGCCGCTCATGTTGTAGCCGCCGAACGGCTGCACGCCCACGATGGCCCCCGTAATTTTGCGGTTGAAGTACAGGTTGCCCACCTCGAACTCCTGCCGGGCCTGCTCCAGACGCTCGCGGCTGGCGCTGCACACGCCCCCTGTCAGGCCGTATTCCGTGGAGTTGGCAATATCCAGGGCGTCCTGCCAGTCCTTGGCGCGGATGACCGATATGACTGGCCCGAAGATTTCCTCCTGCGCCAGGCGAGAGTCGCGTTGCACGTCGCCCACGATGGTCGGCTGAATGTAGTAGCCCTGCTTGCCGCCGTACTCGCCGGGGGCCTGGCCGCCCAGCAGCACTGTGCCTTCTTGCGGCGCCAGGTCCAGGTAGCTTTTGATCTTGTCAAAGCTCATCTGGTTGACCACGGCGGTCACGTTGGCATTCTCCTCGCCCGTGCCGACCTTCAGCGCGCGGGCGCGTTCCACAAATTGGCCCACCACTTCGTCATACACGCTGTCCACCACAATCAGGCGGCTCATGGCGCTGCATTTCTGGCCGTTAAAGCCAAACGCGCCCTGCACGGCGGCGGTCACGGCGTTGTCCAGATCGGCGGTCTCGTCCACGATCAGGCCGTCTTTGCCGCCCAGCTCCATGACCACGCGCTTGATCCATTTCTGCCCTGGCTGCACCTTGGCCGCCACCTCGTTGATGTGCAGGCCCACGGCGCGGCTGCCGGTGAAGGTGATAAAGCGGGTCTTGGCGTGCGTGGTCAGGTACTCGCCGACCTCCTTGCCCACACCCGGCAGGAACTGCAGCACCCCAGCGGGCAGTCCGGCCTCCAGCATGATGTCCACCATGAACCCGGCGATCAGGCCGGCGTCTTCGGCGGGTTTCACGATGACGCAGTTGCCCACCACGATGGGCGCCGCCGCCATGCCAATAAAGATGGCGCAGGGGAAGTTCCAGGGGCTGATGCTGACGCCCACGCCCAAAGGAATGCTCATCAGGCCGTTTTCCTCGCCTTCAAACCAGGTGGTTTCGCTGCTGCCAAAGCCAGCGTATTTCATGGCGCTGCGGGCGTAGTACTCCAGAAAGTCAATGGCTTCGGCCACTTCCACGTCGGCTTCAGCGTAGTTTTTGCCCACTTCAATGCTCATCAGGGCGCAGGCTTCCAGGCGGCGGCGCTTCAGGATCGCGCTGGCCTTGAGCAGAATGCGGGCGCGGGCGTCCATGTCCCACTTCTTCCAGCTCTCGAAGGCTTTCCAGGCGCCTTGCAGAGCGCGCTCGGCGTCCTGGATGGTCGCCTCGGCGGTGGTGCCCACCACTTCGGCGGTGTCGCAGGGGTTGCGGCTTTCAATCTTCCCTTCGGTGTCCACGCGCTCGCCGTCAAGGACCAGCGGATAATGCTTGCCCACCAGCTCGGCGCGCACCTTGTTTAGCGCGGCCTGGTAGGCGGCCACGTTCTCGGGCTGGGTAAAGTCAATGAAGCTCTGGGGGCGGTAGTCCTGAACTTTAATCATGGGGTGTCTCCTTGCAGTAGGGGGGCGAGGTCGCGGGCAAAGTCAGCGGGAGTGCGGGCCGGGCGGCCCAGCAACCGGGGGAGGTCGTCCGAAACGTGGGCGGCCAGCCCAAAGCGGGCGGTGGCATAAATGGCTTCCATGACCAGAATCTGTGCCGCCGGGATGCCCTGGCGCCGCAGGTGCCGGAAAAAAGCCAGTGGCGAGGGGTTGGTCGAGTGGATATAGCGGCCCAGCGCCGCCGAGAAAGTAGCTGCCAATTCGTCGTAGGTCAGCGCCTGCGCGCCGGTCAGCTCGTAGGCCCTGTTCTCGTGCCCGGCCTCGGTCAGAACGGTGGCAGCGGCCTCAGCCACATCGCGCACGTCCACGAAGCTGGTGCGGCCCTGTCCGGCGGGCACGGCCAGGACGCCGCGTTTCAGGTCGCTCAGGTGGGTGTTCGTCAGGTTCTGCAGGAAGAAGCCGGGGCGCAGGAAGGTCCAGGCCGCGCCTGTGCCGCGCAGGTACGCTTCAAGCTGCGCGTGGGGTGTTATGGGCAGGCGCTCAGCCCCTTGCAGAGACAGCAGGACAAAGTGCCGCACCCCTGCGCCCAGGGCCACGTCCAGCGCGGGCACCAGGTCACGGGTCACGCGGCTCAGTTGCGGGGGCCGCAGCACGAACAGCTGTTCCAGGCCCTGCATGGCGTGCGCGTAGGTGGGCCGCTCGCCAAAGGTCAGGGCACGGAACTCGACCTGGCTCGCCACGTCGGCCAGGGCCTCGCGGGCAGCCTCCGGGCGGCGGGCCAGCACCCGCACCTGCGCGCCCCGGCGCAGCAACGCCCTGACCAGCGGCGTGCCCACGTTGCCGGGGGCGCCGGTGACCCCGATCAGACCAGGCATCAGCCCTTGAGCATGCCGCGCAGCACGAACATCACGTTCGCAGGGCGCTCGGCGATGCGGCGGCTGAAATACGGATACCAGTCGCGGCCGTAGGGGATATAGGCGCGCACCCGGTAGCCCGCTGCGGCCAGACTCTTTTGCAGGTCACGGCGAATGCCGTACAGCATCTGAAACTCGTAGGCGTCTTTGGCGATCCCGTGCGCCAGCGCAAACATCTTCACGTCCTCCACGATGCTTTCGTCGTGCGTGGCCACGTTGACGTAATTCCCGGCCTTCATGTGGGCGTACACCAGCTGGCGGTAGGCCGCGTCCACATCGGCCTTGACGGGCATCGCCACTGTCTCGGGTTCCAGGTACGCGCCCTTGACGATGCGGAGGTTCGGCTTCAGGTCGTCCAGGCTGGCGCGGTCAGCCTCGCTGCGGTACAGATAGCTTTGCAGCACGGTGCCCACATGGTCATGGCCGTACTCGCCGACCAGCGTGCGGAACTGCGCCAGGGTCTGGTCCACGCGTGGGTGGTCTTCCATATCCAGGCACACGAAGCCGCCGTACCCGGTGGCCCGCCCGATGATGCGCCGCGCGTTTGTCAGGCCCAGGTCCTCGCCATTCACCGTCTTGCCCTGGCCGACACTGGAGAGCTTGATGCTCACGTACGGCGTCACGCCGGCAGCGTGCGCAGCTTCAATGACCTTGAGCACGTTGTCGGCAAAAGCCGTGCACTGCTCGGGCGACTCGATAAATTCGCCCAGCAGGTCCAGGTTGGCCAGGATGCCGTCTCTGGCCAGTTCCTGCACGGCGGCGATGGCGGTGTCGGGGCCTTCGCCGGCCACGAACCGCTGGGCCATGCCCCACCCACGCGCACGCACAAGGTTCTCGATGGTTTTCTGGCCGGCCACCGTCAGCACGGCTTTGCGGTACAGCTGGTTGAAGTCGGTCATAGAGCCTCCTGGGGAATGGTCAGGTCGTGCAGCACGAGGGCGGCGAACGTGCGGACATGCTGCCGGGCGGCGGCGCGGGCGGCGCGGGCGTCCCGGGCCAGCACTGCCCGCAGCAGCGCGGCATGCTGCTCATCGGTCTGGGGGTGGGCGTTGTAGGTGCGGGTCTGGTGCTTGATCAGCGCCACGCGCTGCTCCAGGTCGCGGGCCAGGTCGGTGAGGGCCGCGTTGTGGGCCGCGTGGGTCAGGGCGCGGTGGTAGGCAAGGTCCAGGCGGGTCTGCTCGCGGTAGTCGCTGCCTGGCGCGGCGTTCAGGGCGGCCAGGGCGCGGCGCAGGGCCTCGGCGTCGGCAGGCGTGTGGTGCTGGGCGGCCAGGGCGGCGGCCAGACCGTCCAGCTCCTCGCGCACCACATAGGTGTCGCGGGCCTCGGCGGCCGTCAGGGTCCGCACCCGTACCCCCTTGTTCGCCTCAGCCACCAGCAGGCCGTCCTGGGTCAGCCGCATCAGGGCTTCGCGGATAGGCGTGCGCGAGACCCCAAACTGCTGCCCCAACTCGACCTCCCCCAGCCGCTCGCCGGGGGCCAGCTCGCCGTCCAGCACGGCGCGCCGCAGGTGGTCATAGACCCCATCGCGCACCAGACTGGGCCGCTCGAAACTTGCCATGTTGGATATTGTATACAATTTTGGGTACGAAGAGCAGGCCTGAAACGCCTGAAAACGGTGCCGGTTTAGGCAACAGGAAGAGGCTCTGCGGAGAGCTTCTTAACTCCATGTGCCGCCCTGATTCCACCCTCTGCTGAGAACAGCCTCTTGAGAGAGCGCTGTATGACGTACGTAGAGTGAAGCGAGGTTGGGGTGCTGTCTTCAGACTTGAGCTGACGGCTCCGGTTTACTCGCCGTCATCCTGGGTCAGGCGCTGCAGGGGGCGCAGCACAAACAGAAACAGCAGCGTTGCGCCGGCAGCAAAGACGTACAGATGCAGGCCACAGGCCACTCCTACCCCGGCAGTGGCCAGCAGACTGGCGGCAGTGGTCAAGCCGCGCGTCCTTTCCCCCTTGCCCGAGGAAAAGATGGTGCCGGCTCCCAGGAAGCTCACGCCACTGACCACGGCGGCCAGTACCCCCACGAGGTCAAAACGCACCGCCGGATTGTCATTGCCAAACTGCCGGATCAGCTGCTCGGCCAGCACCACGAACAGCGCCGCGCTGATGCCCACCAGCATGTGGGTGCGCAGGCCTGCCCCGGCGCGGTGGGCTTCGCGTTCCCAGCCAATCAGGCCGCTCAGCAGCGCCGCGACCAGCAGCCCTATCATCAGGTGCAGCTGCGTGATCAGTGGGGTCCAGACCTCCATGTGCCCCGACGCTACGGGCTTCCCGGTCAGCTCACAAGCCATCGGTCTTTACCATTGATTGGTCTGCTGTCTGTCAGAGCGACATAAAGTAACTCAGAGCACGTTTGGGGTGGGTGCCTCCCCCCTACACTGCACTCATAGTTTCCTGGGTACGCACATTGGGTAAGAGGCGCACAGGTAGATTCTGGGCGCCTCCCATGTTCTATGGAAGCTAAGGAGTGGATTATGGCAGTAGGGAAAGTTAAGTGGTTCAACGCAGAAAAGGGTTACGGCTTCATTCAGACTGAAGGCAGCCCTGATGTCTTCGCGCACTTCAGCGCCATCCAGGCCAGCGGCTTCAAGAAGCTGAACGAAGGCGACGAGGTCGAATTCGAAATCGAAGAAGGCCAGCGCGGCAAAGGCCCCCAGGCCAAGAACATTGTGGTGACCAAAGCGGCCCCCGTCAGCGAGTACGGCGGCGGCAACGGCAATGGCGGCGGCGCCCGCCGCAACGACCGCTGGTAAGACAGACTTTCCAGCTGAAGAAGGCATCCAATCTGGGTGCCTTCTTCTTTTGGTAGAAGGTCAATGGGGTTGCGGGAAGGTGCCCCTGCTCACCGCCAAGAATGCTGCCAGTCAACTGAAGTGCTGCTTTCAGCGCTCGCCTGAGCTGTAGGGTGCAATTGGAAAAATCCGCTCGGCCAGGGCCAGCAGGCCGCGTTCGCCCGCGCGGCCCTGACACGGCGTGGTGTGATTGCATAGGGTGATGTACCGGGTGCGCCGGGCCGCCACATGGACGCGGTACACGGACGCCTCGGTGCGGCTGCGGGTGTGGTGGCACAGGTCGCAGTGCAAAGCCCCCCGGTGCTTGGGGTCCAGCGGTGTAAATTCGGCCAGCTGGTCACCGTGCACCAGGGCCAGTCGGCCGTCGGCCACCGGGTACAGGCCCAGCGTGGGCGGCGCATCCCCGGTGGCCGTTCCAAATAACTCGCGGTGCGTCTCTGGAAAAAGTTCGCGCAGCAGGTCCTGTGCGCTGTGCGATTCCTGGTCCTTACGCTGAGGGTCGTTCATTGGTTCGCAGTGTAGGCGAGGGCCTGGGCCCCGAAGGTGGACAGAGGCACAGCCCGCCGCCGGGGTGCGGCGCTACACTGCCTGGCGATGAGGTCGCGTACCGCCAACCGCAGCGGCATTGTGCTCCGGCGGCGCGTGACGCCTGCCGGGGACATTCTGGTCACCCTGCTGACCCCACAGGGCAAATTAAAGGCCATTGCGCGCGGTGGGGTGCGCGGGCCACTGTCCAGCCGCCTGAACCTTTTTCACCATGTCGGCGTGCAAATCTATCAGACGCCGCAGAACGACCTGGCCACCGTCAAACAGGCGGTGCTTGAGGGTGCGCTGCCGTCGCTGGCGCAGCCGGGCCGCTACGCCTTTGCTCACCTGATGGCGGAATTTGCCGACGCCCTGTTTCAAGAAGGCGAATTCAGCGAGCAGGCGTTTGACCTGTTTGCTGGCGCGCTGCGCGGCGTGGCCCACCAGCCTGACCCCGAGTGGGTGGCGCTGGTCATGAGTTACAAATTGCTGGCCCTGGCCGGCTTCGTGACGCAGACGGCGCGCTGTGCCCGCTGCGGCGCCCCCGAGCCGGAGCATCCAGACCCGCTGGGCGGGCAGGTGCTGTGCCGCGCCTGCGCCGCGCTGCCGCCCTATCCGCCCGAGTCGCTGGCGTTTTTACAGGGCGCCGTGCGCCGCACCGTGCGCGAAAGCATGGCCCAGCCCCTCCCTGCCGACCAGCGCCCGGCCCTGTGGCGCGCGTTGGAACGGTTTGTCACGGTGCAGGTGGGCAACGTGCAGTCCTGGCGTCAGCTGGTGCCCACAGCCGTCAGCGCGATGCAAGACACCCTCCGCACGTCTGACGTGGCCTGAGTGAAGGAGCTGGGAGCGGAACTCAGCGTGGTTGAGGGGTATGATCCTCAGCCACGCTGAGGCGAACAGAGTGAGTCTCCGTCACAGACAGCGGCGAAAGTGGAGTTGAGGGGTGTTGGTGGCCCCTCAGTGGAATGGGCAGCCGCTATGAGAGCGCCGTCTGGCTCTTTCATATAGACTCCGATTCGACCTTCTACGAAAACGACGAAATTCGATCCGGGCGTGGAGTTGGTAAATCTCTGCCCTCCTGATAGACGGAAGCCGTAGCCGTTCAACCGCTGTTCATCAGCCATTGGCTCTGGTGCAGAACCCTGCCGGGGCGCTCATTCGAGAACTTTTGAAAACTCAGCTCTGAAAGCTCTATCTGCTGTGTGGGTGACCAGAGCTGTGACCCTACTCAGCTCAGAAGCGCACTGTAATGAGGGTTTTACTTCCGGCAGTGGCTCTGACTTGCAGCTCTACCTACTCACCCAGCGCGGCGATGGCGCCCAGCAGGGCCACTGGCGCGGTCTCGGCGCGCAGGATGCGTGGCCCCAGGGTCACGGCCTGCGCGCCGCGCGACACCAGGGCGGCCACCTCGGCGTCGGTCAGGCCGCCTTCGGGGCCAGTGATCACCGTTACGGGGGCAGTCCAGCGCAGCACCTCGGCCACCCGCAGCACCGACCCCGGCTGCGCGACCAGCACCTGCCCCTGGGGGGCAAAGGTGGCCAGAGGGACAGGCGCATGCACGACAGGCACCACGGCCCGGCGCGACTGCTTGCTGGCTTCCTGCGCCACGCGGCCGAGCCGCGTCAGTTTCTGGTCGCCTATCTCGCGCACGTCGGCGCGGGCCGTGACCAGCAGGCGAATCTCGGCCACGCCCAGTTCGGTGGCGGCGCGTACCACATCGGCCAGCTTATCGGCCTTCAGCAGGGCGGCGGCCAGGGTCAGTGGAAACGGCGTTTCGGCGGCGCCGCTGACCGCCTCGCCCAGGGTCAGCACCGCGCGGCCGGCGTCCAGCTCTAGCAGGGTGGCCCGCGCCTCGTGGCCCTGGCCGTCAAAGACGCGGACTCCGTCGCCAGCTTGTAGCCGCAGGACGTGCAGGTGTCGCGCCTCGGCGGGCCCCAGCGTCATGGTGGCCGCCAGTTCAGGGACCCGCAGGCGGTGGCGAGGCAGGGTCATGCGCTAGCGCGGGCCGTCACCAGTGCCCACTCGCCGTCTTCGCGCACCTGCACAGCGGTGAAGCCTTCACGGTCCAGCGCCTCCAGTACGAGCGGTAGTTTGCCGGTCAGAATGCCGGTCAGCACCAGGGGACCGTCGGGGCGCAGGTGACTGACATATTCTCCAGCCAGCAGGTCGTGCAGTTCGGCGTACAGGTTGGCCACCAGCACGTCATACACGCCGTCCGGCACCACGTCGCCGGGCAGGTCGTCGCCCAGGGTGCCTTCTAAAAACACGGCCCGGCCCGTGGGCACCCCATTCAGTTCGGCGTTTTCCTGGGCAATCGGAATGGTGATAGGGTCAATGTCCACCCCCAGCACGTAGGGCGCGCCCAGCAGCGCCGCTGCGATGGCCAGGACGCCGCTGCCGGTGCCGACATCCAGCACGGTTTGTGCCGTCAGGTCTAGGCCGCTCAACGCCTCAACCGCCATGCGTGTGGTGGCGTGGTGGCCAGTCCCGAATGCCATGCCCGGCTCAATGACCAGCGCGGTCTGTTTCGCCGGCACCTCGGCGCGCAGCCAGGGCGGCACGATGGTGACCCGCCCCGCCTGCACCGGGCGCAGGTTGGCCTTGAACTCGGCCAGCCAGTCCTGGTCAGCTTCACGGCGCCACTCGCCGTCGCGGATGTCGGCGGCCAGCTCGGTTTCCTCGTCAAAATAGGCCCGAATGACGCCGGTCCGCTCCTCCAGGCCCGTGGCCCCGGCCTGCCACAGCAGGTCCAGGTGGGCTTCGCGCGTCTCGAACGTTCCGGGGAGGTGGTACACCAGCATCCCGCCAGTCTAGGGCATGGCGTGGGCGGGGTCAGAACGTGCGGGGAAGCGCACCTATACTGACCAGGATGAAGCTCGCAATCGTTGGTGTGGGAAAACTGGGCCTGGCTCTGCTGGAGGGCGTGACGGCGCGCGGGGTCATCCCGGCAAACGAGATTGGCCTGCTGGACACCAACGCGCCGCGCGCCCAGGAGATTGCGGCCCGCAGCGGGGCGCGCGTGCTGGTGCCGGGCGACCTGGCCCGCGCCGAGCGCATCCTGATCAGCCTGCAACCGCGCGTGTTCCCCGAAGCCGCCGAGTGGCTGGCCCAGGAAAATGCCGGCTACATCTCCACGATGGCGGGCGTGAGCGTCACGGCGCTGACGCGGCGCCTGGGCACCAAGCGCGTGGTGCGCGTGATGCCCAATCTGGCGGCCACGATTGGCCTGAGTCAGACCGCCATCACCGGCCCGCGTGAGGCCGGAGACGCCGGGGACCTGGCTTTTGCCCGTACCCTCTTTGGCGCGGTAGGCGACACCTACGAATTGCCGGAACACCTGTTCAACGCCTTTACCGGCATGAGCGCTTCTGGCCCCGCTTACGCCGCTGTGGTGGCCGAGGCTCTGGCCGACGGCGGCGTGCGCATGGGCCTGCCCCGACCGCTGGCCAACGAACTGGCCGCCAAGCTGCTGGTGGGGGCCGGCGAACTGCTGCAGCGCCGCGCCCACCCAGGGCTGCTGAAAGATGAGGTTGCCAGTCCGGGCGGCACCACGATTGCGGGCCTGGCGGCGCTCGAAGCGTCTGGCGTGCGCGGCGGCCTGATTGAGGCGGTGGTGCAGGCCACCCGCCGGGGCACGGAGCTTGGCAAAGATCAGGACTGACACCTGGTGGGAGGGGAGCGCGGCTTCTCTCACCTTCTGTCAATAGAGGTGGCTTGCGGTGCTTTTCAAAGTCGCTGACTCGGAAAGGCTAGGACCGTAAGACTCTGGACGCCTTTCCACGCGGCTGTTCCCCACTTTCTTTGACTGTGCCCAAAAATCGGACCTATGAAAGCGCTTTCAGGTATGCTGTGGCATGCCTTCAGCCTTCTTTGCTCCGGCCCGCCGGGGGGCCACGCGCCGTTCATGACCCGCGCCGTGACCCTCAGTGAAGTGGCGCGGGAGGCGGGGGTTTCGCCCAGCACGGTCTCGCGTATTTTGAACGGCACGGCCCGCGTCAACGACGACAAGGCGCGGCAGGTGCGCCAGGCCATCGAGAAACTGGGCTACACCCGTAACGCCTTTGCGCGCAGCCTGGCGACCGGGTCGTCGGGCATCGTCGGCGTCCTTACGCCGGATATCGCCAGTCCCTTTTATAACGACGCCCTCAGCGGCATCGAGCGTGGCCTGATGGGCAGTGGCTTTTCGCCTCTGATTATCAGCGGCCACTGGCGCACGGGTGAAGAAGAGCATGCCGTGAGCCTGCTGCTTAACCGCCGAGTGGAGGGGCTGATTATTCTGGGTGGCCAGATGCCCGACCACGAGATTCGGGAGGTGGCGGCCCGGCTGCCGGTGGGCGTGCTGGGCCGCGAGGTGGATCTGAAGGACTGGGGCGGCGTGGCGCTGACCATGGACAACCGCCAATCGGCGCGCGACCTCGTGACCTATCTGGTGGGCCGGGGCCACCGGATAATTGGGCACATCAGCGGCCCGCAGGACCACACCGACGCCCGTGACCGCCTGCGCGGCTACCGCGAAGCGCTGGAGGAATGCGGCCTGCGCTTTCAGCCGTCGCTGGTGGTGCAGGGGGACTTTCAGGAGCCGTCTGGTCTGATCGGGATGCAGCGCCTGCTCAACCGCCACGCCGACCTGACGGCCATTTTCGCGGCCAACGACCAGATGGCCTACGGCGCCCGGCTGGCCCTGCACCGCCTGGGCCTGCGCGTGCCCGAGGATATGTCTCTGATCGGTTTTGACGACCTGCCGGGGTCGTCGTACACCACGCCGCCGCTGTCGTCGGTGCGCCAGCCAATGGCCGAGATGGGGCAGTGGCTGGCGCGGTACGTGCTGGGGCGCCTACGTGGCGAAACCCCCGAACCGTTCGCGCCCCGCCAGGAGCTGATGCTGCGCGAATCGGTCGCCAGCCGCCGGGGCACCCACTGATGGGCAGGGGAAGAGGTACAGATCTGGACGTGCCGGCCTCAAGTGAGGCTCAAGCCTCTTCAGGGCGCGGCACGGAGCAGGCTCTGACCTGCTCAGTGATTCCACGATAGATGTTCTAGGCCTGTCTTGCCGGAGCACAGTAAGCGCCTTGGGCGAGATGGCAGATGGAGAGGACGAGCCCTTGCCAGCCTTTAGAGCAGAGCGGGCTTGAGTTGGCGCTCAATCGCATGTTCGCAAGGCGAATTCAGCCCTTAGTCAGTCTCCAGACGATGGAATAAAGCAGAAGACTGCGAGTCATTTCAGCCTCTCCTGCACAGCCCTGCAAGTCTGCAGAGTCTGAGGCAATTGCTCCATCTGCACCCAAGAATAGAACTGTCACGATCAGGTGCTGCCTTGACGTTGCCGTGGGTCCACACGCTCGGCTCGCTCTCACCGCAGCCCCTTAGGCTCAGCGGGTCACCTGTTCACGAATGGCCTGCTGAACGGCTTTGGCATACAGCTGACCGGCCTCGTCCGGCGGATAGCCGCTGTGCCGCTCCCGCCGCAGCTCGAAAAAGAGGCAGGTGCGCAGCACGTCCAGGTCGGTGGGCAGTGCGCCGGTCCTGGTGTACTGGCTCAGGGTCGTGTTGGCAATGTCGGCGCAGCGCTCAAAGCTATTCCAGTGAGTGTATCCGTCGAAACCTGAGGCGAAGACTCGCCACTCCTGGTCATCCGTTGGCAAGTGCTCTGGACGCAAATCGGCCGAGGCGATTACTGGTGACATGGGTCAACCTATCGTAGGCGCGCGTTCGTTGGCTCTGAGGTGCCGGCATTGCTGAGGTGCTGACGGCGGCGCTGTCAAGGGGAGAGACCTTCAATCTCCCGGTTTGCACTTGACTTCACCCGCTTCGCGTCCGCTCTGGGGTAGGTGTGACACGTAGAACGGAAAGAGAGGGGCCAGCCCTCGTACACCCGGTTGTAGTTGAGGTTGACGCTGATGTCGTCGCGCTGCATGGTGACATTTTCCTTGACCTGGGTGACATCGGTGAAGCCGGCGGCGGCCACTGCTGACCGGATGGCTTCGAGCTGACCCGCGACATTACCTTTCGGGGCCTTCATGCTGCCACCACCGACGTACCGCTGACCGATGCCGCCTGGGCACGATGCCCAGCGGCCTGTGGCTTTCAGATCGGTGCCCCCCAGCGCTCTGGCGGCCGCAAGCATGGCGTCGCGGGCAGCATCAACCGCGGCCTGCTCGGTGGCCTGGGCTGAGCGCTCGTCACGCCCTAACGAGCAGGCCGAAAGCAGCGCCGCGAGGCCCAGCAGGGTCAGGGATGGGCGGGCACGTTGAGAGCGGAACGCCAGCATAGCCGCATCATAGGCGTGAAGCTGCCTGCTTCAGTCCTGGCCTCTTCAGGCGTGGCTGTGTCTTGGCCCTCTTGATACGGTGGCATGGTGCCGTTTCGACCACTTGAAGAAGACCAGCCGAATGTCAGGGTCTCCTGCCGCGCCTGTCAGTGGCGGTGGACCATCTATATGCAGCAACTGGGGCTTCCCCTGACGTGCCCGTCGTGCGGTGCAGTCGCGCCGCCACGGTATGAGGGGACCACGGCAGCAGGCAGTGGAGGCCAGGTGACGTTCAGCACCTTTAAGCAGCTGCTCAGTCAGCCGGGCACTTCAGCGGAGTTCATTGGCCTGGTCGAACATCTGCTTGACCTCCGGCCTGAGGCTGACCTCGGGTTTGTGGATGCCGCTGGACACGCTGTTGAGCTTGAGGAAGTGCATTACCGCATTCAGGGTCAGGCGGCGTGGCAGGCCACGCTGTACAACCGCGCGATGAACCACATTCGTTGACACGGTGCGGCCGAACCTTGTTCACCACTCTAGGCTGGTGCGGCGAGGCAGCGAGCGCAACCCAAGACAACTGTGGACGACACAACCTGATGCCGTCCTGGGCCGATGCAGGTTGGTCGCCACAGTTCATGCTGAACGCGGCGTCATCTCAATCTCCAGAAGTCTTATGAGCGTCAGGGGATGCTATGGAGCAACTTCGTTATAAGCTCTGTCCTTCTGCCATGAGTGGCCTTGGAAGGCGGATGCCTCAGCGTCCATGCGGATACTTGGCCACCAATGAATTCTTTCGCACATCGCTGGCCCTGTCAGCCGCTAGGCTAGGCGCCGATGACCGCGCGCCGTGCCCGACTACTGCTTGCCTGCCTCCTGCTGCCCGCAGGGGCGCAGGCCCTGGCTCCAGATGCCACCTATTATCCCCGCCGACCAGGAACGCGCTGGGTGTACAGCAGCGGCGAAACGCAGGTGGCCGGGGCGCCAGTCGTTCACCGGGGCGTCACCGTGACTCCAGTCAGTCACCAGTACGGCGCCACCACCTTCTCACAGGATCTGTTAGAACACCGCGCCGACGGCAGCGTGTGGCTGCGCGGCGTGAATACGGGGGGGCGCCTGACGTGGTACACGCCGCCTCTGAACATCTACCCACCCGGCCCCTTGCGCCCTGGCATGACCTGGCAAAGCGCCGCCGCTGGGGTCATTCAGCGCTCGCTCGTAACGGGCGTGGCGCCGCTGACCACGCCTGCGGGCGCCTTTAACGCCCTGAAAATCCGCACCGAGACCACAGCCGGCGGCAAGGTCAGTGCCCAGACCAGCTACTTTGTGCCCACGGTGGGCGTGGTGCGTTTTGACACCGCCGACGGCAGCGTGATTCAGCTGGTGAAATAACGCCCGGCAAGGCTGACGGGCAGCGGCGGCTCATTCACCCTGAGGCTAACCACAGCCCGCACGGCTGTTAGCACCGCTGTCTGTTTCGGCCACTCTTCGCCCCAGTACGGTTAAGGAGTGATGCTCTCAACTGCTCTGAGGGCCTGTAAAGGCGGCTGGTAAGTGGGGTTGAGCAGGGCGGCCATACATAGGTGTGCATCACAACTGGAGGGAGCAGAAGCTCCTGGTCCGCTCACTGCACTTTGCAACCTGCTCTATTTGGGGCGGCGAGCGCGGTAGGTTAGCAGGGCGGCATACATCTTGGTGCGGGCCTGGGCACCGCGCCAGAAGCCGCGTTTCTTTTCCTTGACCACCTGGGCCACGTTGGGGAGCGCCATGTACGCCCACCGCGCCCCAGTGACCTTGAGGTGGCGGGTAATGGCCGGTTCAGGCCAGCGCTCGGCGCCCAGATCGGGCACGCCCAGCAGCCACGCGCGGCGGCAGGCACGCTGGCCGCTCAGGTGAGGGGTCAGCTTGTTGCCCCAGTCAGTCACAAAACCGCCGCCCTCGAATACCCCGATGCTCATGTCCAGGACGCCGCTTAGCACAGGCCCGCACAGGCGCTGCAGGTGGTCCAGGGTTAGGCCGGTCAGGTCGGCGTCCAGCAGCACCACGGTCTCGGCGGTGGCTGCCTGCAACCCGGCCAGCAGCGCCGCGCCCTTGCCGCCGTTCTCGGGCAACTCCACTACCTGCGCGCCCGCCACGCGGGCGGCTTGGGCGGTGCCGTCGCAGCTGCCGTCCGACGCCACCACCACCTGCGGCGTCAGTTCCAGGGCCACGCGCACCACGGCGCCCACGGTGTCGGCCTCGTTGTAAGCGGGGATCACCACCGCCAGAGACGGGGCAGAGGAAGCGGCCATCGGCATGCCGCCTATGGTAAGGGATGAAGCCAGAGGCGAAACGGCCTGAGCTCTGAGGCCATGCTGTCACAGCGCCTCTGGGCCGGTATGGCGCTCCTGTCGTGCTGGCCTATGACGCGTGAGTGCGGTGTGCGGCCGCCTCTGTTTACCTTTCTCAGGGGGAGTGCAGGGCTCTTGAAGTTTGGTCCTTCAGTAGACCAGGGGCGGGTGGGCTAGCCGCACTCAGCCGGCCTCTGCGACTGGAGAGGAGCCTTCGCAGAACGGCTGGTGGCGCTCCACTGTTAGGAGAACCTGCTC